>CAZZIX010000079.1:0-10292 GCA_964654345.1 uncultured Methylomarinum sp. | reverse complement strand
AAGCATTACAAGCTAACGGAGAAGTTGTTGCGATGACTGGTGATGGTGTTAACGACGCGCCAGCTCTGCGCAAGGCCGATATTGGTGTGGCCATGGGAATTACTGGTACTGAAGTGGCTAAGGAAGCGGCTGATATGGTGCTAACAAATGATAACTTTTCCACCATTGAAGCCGCTGTAGAAGAAGGGCGTGGCGTATTAGACAACCTGATAAAGTTTCTCAGCTTCATCTTGGCAACTAATTTTGGTGAAGGACTGGTTATTATGGTCGCTATACTCTCAGGCGAAACATTACCCGTACTTCCAGTTCAGGCGCTGTGGATTAATATGACAGCCGCCGTATTTCTTGGGCTAACGTTAGCTTTTGAACCCCGTGAACCAGGATTAATGGCTAAACCACCTCGCGATCCATCCATGCCCATTCTAAAAGGAGAGCTTATCTTTCGTATCTTTTTAGTAGGCATCATGTTACTTGCAGGATCTTTTGGGTTATTTGAGTGGGCACTTCATCATGGTGCTAGTGAAGAACAGGCAAGAACCATAGCCATTAATGTTTTTGCAGTAGGTGAGTCTTTCTATTTACTTAATTGTCGTTCATTGCGTCTATCTATGTTTAGCCTAGGCCTGTTTAGCAATATTTGGGTATGGGGTGGTATCTTTTTTATGATAATGGCGCAGTTGGCTTTTACTTATTTGCCGATAATGAATCAATTGTTTCATACAGCACCTATTGGCTTGAATGACTGGCTACATATTATTGCTGTTGGAGTTATCATTCATATCGTTATTGCTTTAGATAAAATAATTCGTTTGTGGTTAGAGAGACGTATAAGCAATAAAGGTAACCGATCAAAATAGGCTTAATTATTTTAATGACCATCGTATGTCTAAGAGCCTGTTCAAATTTAACCTTAGAAATATCATCTAACTTTTGGATGGATGGAAAGATGGTCGGCCTATTGAAATTATGATCTAGCAAGTCTCTGAAAAAAATATTTTGAAATCAGTTGCCGCATACGTATCTTATGCTATTAGTATTGACCAACATCTTATTTTCTCTGCTATACAGGAAGAACTTAATTCGCTTTTTATTCAAGAATTGTAAGACAATAAAGCTTGAATAAAAACTATCTAGAAAATCAGTAAAAGGGTTTAAATGGAATACGTATTAATTATCCACGAAGTTGAAGATTACCCAGAGTGGAAAAAAATATTTGATAATGCCGCTGGTATTAGAAAAAATGCGGGTGAACAAAGTTACCAAGTTTTAAAATATGAAAAAGATGCAAATAAAATTGTACATTTTTCCAAGTGGTCTTTAATATCGAAGGCTAAGTTGTTTTTCGAATCTCCAAAGTTAGTCAAAATTAGAAAAGAAGCGGGTGTAAAAGCACCAGAATTTATATATTTACACGAGTTAGAAAATGGTTCGCTGTAAAAACTATAATTTGTGACCCAAAGCTTGTATATGACTTATGGTGTACTACCGATCATTAGATAAAGCTTCTGAGAAGGTTTTGCAATCGTTAAGCAATGAGAGTTTTCTATGATTGATATTAATAATATAGGTTTATGATAAAGTTGCTGTATGAAGAGACCCATTCAAAGTTCCAAGATTTAGTACAGAAAAGTAATCAATTATTAGATATTTTGTCTATTACACTGGGTGAGTTTTTAGTAGTCTTTGGCTATTTTTACCGGACAGTAATGGTATAATATATAAGGTAAATTAATGGTACTTATATTTATGCTTTTAAAAAATATACCTGTCATTCTTGTTTTGATAGTTTTCCATATCCTAATTTTTAAACTAATAATATGAATAAAACAGTATACGTAGGGATGGCCGCAGACCTCCTTCATGAAGGGCATATCAATATTCTTAAGCTAGCAGCTAGTCATGGCGATGTTACAGTGGGAGTGTTAACGGACAAAGCAATAGCCTCCTATAAACGCTTACCTTTTATGACTTTTGAACAACGTAAACTTTTAGTTGAGCAGATTAAAGGTGTTGTAAAAGTTATTCCTCAAGATACTTTAGATTATGGACCTAATCTTCGAAAGCTCAAACCGGATGTCGTTGTGCATGGTGATGACTGGAAACACGGCATTCAGAGAAAAACGCGAAAAAAGGTTATAGATGTTATTTCTGAATGGGGCGGACAACTTGTGGAGCCAGAGTATACAGCAGGTATTTCTTCTACAATACTACACAGTGCACTAAAAGAAATCGGGATAACGCCCGATGTTCGATTAAAGACCCTACGGCGACTTATAGCAGCAAAAGAGGTGGTAAGAGTAATTGAATCTCACAATGGACTGACAGCTCGTATTATCGAAACTCTTGAGGTTGAAAAAGAAGGTAATAAAGTTCAGTTTGATGCTATGTGGTCTAGTAGTCTCACCGATTCAACGGCCAGAGGAAAACCTGATATTGAAGCAGTGGATATTTCATCCAGGCTTGTTACAGTCAACGATATTTTTGAAGTAACCACAAAGCCCCTTATTTTTGATGGGGATACGGGAGGGCGTTTAGAACATTTTCCCTTCATGGCTCGTACGTTAGAGAGAACTGGAGTGTCGGCAGTGATCATTGAAGATAAAACTGGACTTAAAAGAAATTCTCTTTTCGGGACTGATGTAGAGCAAACACAAGATAGTATTGAAGGGTTTTGTGAAAAGATTCAAGCAGGAAAAAAAGCCCAGATTAGTGATGACTTTATGATTATTGCAAGAATAGAAAGTCTGATTTTGGATAAGGGTATGGATGATGCTGTTGCCCGTGCAAAGGCATATGTTGAAGCTGGAGCAGATGGCATTATGATTCATAGTCGAAAAAAACAGCCTGATGAAATTATAGAATTTTGTAAAATTTTTCGAAGTGATTTTCCTGATGTCCCCTTAGTAGCTGTTCCTAGTAGTTTCAATACTATCACGGATACCGAATTGGCATCATATGGTGTTAATATTGTGATACATGCTAACCATATGTTGCGTGCAGCTTATCCTGCCATGGTAAAAACGGCAGAATTAATTCTAAAAAGTGATCGTTCTTTTGAAGTTAATGATCTTTGTATGCCTATTAAACAAATCTTGACCCTCATTCCAGAGGGTTAAGGATGACAGAGATAAGGATTGCTCACGGAGAAGCGGGCAATCAACTCACGCAATTTTTGCGCCTGAATAGTACGGAGAGGATACTCATTATTGCTAGTGAACGTTGCTGGCTTCGAAGTGGCCTAAATGCAGCTCTTGAACAGCAGTTGCCCAAGCTTAAAATAGTATTATTTCACCAATTCACTCCTAATCCTGGTTTTGAAGAAGTGATGGCTGGGTGTAAACTCAGAAATGTACAACAGTCACAGATGATTCTCGGTCTGGGTGGGGGGTCGGCCATGGATATTGCTAAATCTGTTGCTTTATTGGCTAATTATTCAGAGCAAGAAGCGCGGAGTATAATTGAGACCTCATCTCAAAATTTTACAGACAAAGTTTGTCCTTTAGTTTTAATCCCAACTACGGCTGGCTCAGGAAGTGAAGCAACGCACTTTGCTGTTATTTATCTGGATGACAAGAAATACTCTCTGGCTACACCTATTATGTTGCCAGATTTAAGTATTGTAGATGGAAGTCAGACATACTCGGCGCCTCCCTTATTAGCGGCCTCATGTGGAATAGATGCTTTGTGTCAGGCAATTGAATCTTATTGGGCAGTTTCAGCTACAAAAGAAAGTCAGTCTTACGCCATAGAAGCAATTAAGATCTTAAATCAACATCTAATCACTGCAGTATTGAGTAAAACCGAGAAAGTCAATAATAATGATGCTCGAAATAAAGTTGCTGAAGCCGCTTGCCTGGCAGGTCAAGCAATTAATATTTCTAAAACCACAGCAGCTCATGCCTACTCCTATTATCTAACATCCAGGCATGATATTCCACATGGACATGCTGTAAGTCTGTGTTTTCCAGCTGTTGCTCAATGTAATTTTGATAGTAAAAAAACCTTATTGTCTTCTGGTGAACTTGCAAATCGTTATAAAAACCTATTTGATGTAATTGGCGTATCAGGGATAGAAGAATTTATTCTTTGGTTTAAAAACTTGACTGCTACGATAGGTCTTGAACAAAATCTAGAGAAACTGGGGTTTAAACCACAGCAGGAAATGGAAGATTTTCTTACATCAGTAAACATAGAGCGTCTTAAAAATAATCCTGCAATAATTGATATAGATAAATTCAAACAACTTTTCCTGGATCGATAAATATGATTAGACCAGAAACTTTCTTGCAATCTTTGATCCGGCTAAAATTAGAGTATTTTACGGGCGTGCCTGATTCATTACTAAAAACGCTATGTGCCTATATTACCTCGCAAATTGACCAGGACAAGCATATTATTGCCGCTAATGAGGGTGGGGCAATGGGGCTTGCTATTGGGTATCACCTTGCTACCGGGAAAGTACCGGTAGTTTACATGCAAAACTCAGGGCTGGGAAATATTGTAAACCCATTGTTATCAATGGCTGACGATCAAGTTTATGGTGTTCCTATGGTACTGTTAATCGGATGGCGGGGAGAAATGTACGAAGATGGTGGACAATTAAAGGATGAACCTCAACATAAAAAGCAGGGGCAGGTGACAGAGGCACTATTAAATGCCATGGATATTGAGTATGAAATTATGCACAAAGATACTCAAAATTCAGACGAAATATTAGAAAGATTAGTAAAAAGAACAACTAGCCTAAATCGCCCTGTTGCCATTCTAATTCGTAAAGGTACTTTCGATATATTCGAATTGCCAAAAGAGGAACCGGCAAAGGTTTGGAGTCGGGAGGAGGCAATCGCTACTTTTATAGATGAAATTCAAGCAGATTCATTTGTGGTATCAACCACGGGAATGCCTTCCAGAGAGCTTTTTGAACAAAGGGAATTAAGAGGGGAACCTCATGGGTCTGATTTTCTTGTAGTAGGAAGTATGGGACATGCCTCTCAAATAGCCGCTGAAGTTTCCAGACAATACAAATCTGATGTTTATTGTCTGGATGGTGATGGCTCTTTTTTAATGCATATGGGAGGAATAGCAATTAATGCACAAGCTAAATTTTGCCATATTGTTCTAAATAATGGTGCCCATGATTCGGTAGGCGGACAACCCACTGTTGCAAAAAACATAGATATACCAGCTATTGCTATAGCCTGCGGCTATAAATACGCGATTAAAGTTGAAACGAAAGAAGATTTTGTCGCTGCTCTGAAGCAAGCGCATCTTACACAAAGCAATGGGGCTTGTTTAATAGAAGTCTCGGTCAGGAAAGGTGCTCGCTCTGATTTAGGCAGGCCAACGCTAACCAGTCAGGAGATGAAACAAGGCTGTATGCAATTTCTTCAGGAAAAATAAAAACAATGGGGAAGCTTTCCAATGCTAGAGTTTCTGTACGCAATATTAATTGCACCCATTTAATATGAGATGTAATGAGATTTTGAAAAAGTTGTTGATGTAACCAGTTCCTATAGATGAGCAATCAAACTTATTGGTAAATTTTGTAGTCACAATTGTAGTAGCCTCCCTTTACCATTTGGCTGAAACCTAGCAAAATGCAGAAAGATTAGCAACACAAAAATTTGCAGCCAAAGCAAGATGAGATAAAGGCCGTATTTAAAGACCAGGAACACTTTATGATGTTGCGTATTTTGTATCGGCATAACCAGTACCATCTGGTTAGTAGCAGTCAGAAGCAGTTTAAGTTTTTTGATTGAGATTTCATTTTTTTTAAAGGGCACCTCTTTAAAATTTCCATTCATCAAATTAATAGAGGCACCTACAGCTTTTAAGTTTCTTAATATTTATACAGTACTGGAAGGTAGAGTTTTCTGATATTCAATAATTTAGCATTAATTTTCCACTAAGTCAGAAGTTATCCTGCGTGGGAAAAATATTTGATAATGCTGCCGGTATTAGAAAGGAGGCTGCCGAAAAAGTTATCAAGTTTTAAAATATGAAAAAAATGCAAATAAAATTGTACACTTCCAAATAGTCTTCAGTATCGAATGCAAAGTTGTTTTTCGAATCTCCAATGATAGTCAAAATTAGAAAAGAAGCGTGTGTAAAAACACCAGAATTTATATATTTACACGAGCTAGAAAATGGCTTGCTGTAAAAACAATAAGCAGTGACCAAGACCTTGTAAGTATTAAGCAATGAGCGTACCTATGATTGATATTAATAAATGGCGTTATGATGAATTTGAACAAGTTGGCAAAGACTACAGTTTAAATAATGAAGTTGCAGTCTATGAAGAGACCCATTCAAAATTTCGAGAGTTGGTTCAGGAAAGTAATGAATTTCTAGATATTTTGTCTGTTAAAGCAGGTGAATCATTAATTGATTTCGGATGTGGAACAGGTGTTTTCACCATTCAAGCTGCGCTCAGAGGAGTCAATGTGTTTGCTGTTGATATTTCACAAAACATGCTTGCTTATGCTGAAAAGAAAGCTTTGGAAAAGAATATACAATCAATTTCGTTTATAAATAGCGGCTTTTTAAACTACACCCATTCGTCAGAATTAGTTGACTATATTATGACTTCGTTTTCTTTTCATCATCTTCCAGATTTTTGGAAAGCAGTGGCGCTGAAACGAATGCATAGTATGCTGAATAGCTCAGGCGTTCTCTATATACAAGATGTGGTTATTTCCGAAGAAAATTGTATAAACAACATCAATTCATTTATCCAATCACAAGAAGAACTAGGCGGAGATTTTTTGAGAGTGGATGCCATTGAGCATTTTCGAGATGAGTTCTCTACATATGATTGGGTTATTGAGGAGATGCTCAAGCGTGCTGGGTTTAAAATAGAATCAAAAGAATCTTTCTCAGGGCTTATTTGTAGATATAAATGTACAAAAGAGGAAGATTAATATAATTATGCATAAGATATTTGGTTGAGTAATAAATCATCATAATGAAAGCTCTATCACTTTAAACAAAAATCCATGGTAGCTCATCTTGATGATAGGAAAATAAAGGATAAAATGAAATACTTACAGAAAATAGATGAAAATAGATGAAAATAGATGAAAATATATGGATATTTGATGGTAGCACTGTCTCTTGGTTTGGCATGCCCTATACAACTCGTATGACAATTGTTAGATTAAATGATGGAAGTATCTGGATCCATTCACCAGCAAAAATTGTTGATGGATTAATAAATGAGATCCAACAATTGGGTCAAGTGCAATATCTTATTGCACCCAATAAAATTCACCATTTATTTATGGCGGACTGGATAACACTCTTTCCATCGGCTAAAACTTATTCTGCTCCAGGTCTAAAAGAAAAAAGAAAAGATATAAGCTTTACTAGAGAGCTAAATGATATACCTGAAAATGAATGGAGTGAGGAAATAAATCAGCTTATCTTCAAAGGAAGTAAAGTAATGGATGAAGTGGTCTTTTTTCATAAAAAGAGTAAAACATTAATATTAACTGATTTAATCGAAAACTTTCATCCTGATCACTTTACAGGCATTAAGAAATTGATTGCAGAATTAACAGGTATTATCAGCCCAAATGGAAAGATGCCCATAGATTGGAGAGCTACATTTGTTTTTGGAAAAAAGGACGCACGAAAATCATTTGCAAAAATGATTGGCTGGAAGCCAGAAAAAATTATTATTGCTCATGGCGAGTGTATCAACAAGAATGCGGTTGCTTTTTTGCAACAATCATTTAGTTGGCTAGGTTTATCCAGTTAAACAATTGATAGATAATCACTAGGACTACCGGATATGGGTGTTAAAGCACAAGCGCTTTGTGGTCTTTCAATATTTAAATGAGGAGAGGAGAAATGTTCAGTCATATTATGGTCGGCGCAAACAATGTTCAAGAATCGAAGGTTTTTTATGATGCTGTTTTAGGTGCATTGAGCTATGAACCTGGCGTAATAGACGAAAAAGGACGTTGCTTTTACCTCACTAGAAAGGGGAACTTTGCAATCACCAAACCGATCGATGGTGAACCTGCTTGCCATGGCAATGGGAGTACCACTGGTTTTTCTGCAAAAAATCCGACGGAAGTGGATGCCTGGCATTCAATGGGACTCGTTAATGGCGGGACGACTTGTGAAGACTCTCCTGGAGTACGAGAAGGAACGATAGGTAAACTCTATCTTGCCTATTTGCGTGACCCATCTGGTAACAAAAGTTGTGCTGTTCATCGAATCAGAAAAAGTCAATAAAAGTGATTTCTTGCTAAGTAATCAAAATAATTTTTACCGTTTATTCAGATCAAAATCATTAACTAAAAGGAGATACATAATAATGAATAAGATAAACTTATTTTCTAAATTTGCAGTATTCCTGCTTATATTGTTTTTGTCTGGCTGTTCAGGCACTGTAAAAAATATGCGAACAATTTCGTCTGAGGAGGTAGCCACTACACCAACTGAGGGGAAGGCAATGGTTATTTTTATGCGTCCGTCAGGTTTTGGGTATGCTATTCAATCTAGCGTGTTTGAAGTCAAAAATGATACTTCAACATTGGTTGGAATTGTTGCAGCAAAGAAAAAAGTATCATATGAGCTAGAACCAGGACAGCATATTTTTATGGGCATCTCTGAAAGTGCAGAATTTATGCTGGCAGAATTAGAAGAAAATAAAACTTATTATGTACTTATTACACCTAAAATGGGAGTTTGGAAACAAAGAGTTTCTCTCGAGCCAATTCATGCTAACGAAATAGATCCATCAGAATTGAATGACTGGTTAGAAGACTGTGAATGGGTTGCAAAATCTCATGCCTCTGAGGTTTGGGTAAATGCTAATAAAGTTAGTATTCAATCGAAGCTGACTAAATATTACCCAAAATGGATAAACAAAGACTTGTCAGAAAAGTTAAGACTGCTCCCACAGGATGGAAAATAAATTGTCTAACAATAGCATCACTTTGTTGATCTAGTTCCACTTTATCTCCAATCTTTTTCAAGCAAGCATTTCAGATAACTAATTTGACAAATTAGGTCAATCGTCCTATTATTTTATTTTAGGTCGTTTGTCCTAATTAATCCAATATAGAAATAAAGGAAAAAAATGTCAAAAAATTTATTTAGAACTTTCAGGCTTGGAGATTTGACCCTTTCTAACCGCATGGTGATGGCTCCAATGACACGAAATAGAGCAAAGGAACTGATTGGTCTCAGACGTTATGGTGACACACTACCAACAAAGAGCAACAGCAGGTTTGATCATTACAGAGTCAGTCCCTGTATCTGTTCAAGCAATTGGATACCCCAACACGCCAGGGTTATTTACAAAAGAACAAGCTGATAGTTGGAGACCATTAATAGACGCCGTACATGCAGAAGGCGGGGCTATTTTTGCACAATTACAGCATTGTGGCCGCATATCTCATTCTTGTATGCAACCCGATAATACGCTTCCCGTTGCTCCTTCTGCTATAAGAGCTAATGGGCAAGCAGTTACCTATGCAGGTATGCTGGACTTTGAAACACCCCGTGCTTTAGAGATACAAGAAATGCCAGACATTGTAGAACAATTTCGCCTTGGTACAGAGATGGCAAAATACGCTGGATTTGATGGCATCGAAGTGCATGGTGCTAATGGTTATATTATCGATCAGTTTTTACGTGATGGTAGCAACCAACGTTCTGATAACTATGGAGGTAATGTTGAAAATCGTATGCGACTGTTAAATGAGGTTCTGGATCAAGTTTGTACCGTATGGTCAGCTGATAGAGTAGGAATACGTTTATCACCAGAAAATAGTTTTAATTCAATGTTGGATTCAAAACCACAGAAACATTTTGAATACTTTACTGAACAGTTGAATACTCGTAATTTAGCTTATTTACATGTATTAGAAGGTGATATGACCGGTGAGACCAGTCAGGTTAATTACTCTGCCTTACGTGCTAGATTTTCAGGAACATATATCGTAAACAACGGTTACAATTTAGAGACGGCACAAACTGTAATTAAAAATGGTGATGCAGATTTAGTTGCTTTTGGCATTCCTTTCTTGGCAAATCCCGACTTAGTTTATCGTTATAGTCAAAACCTTCCATTAAATGAAGCTGATCCAGCAACTTTTTATGGAGGTAGCGAAATCGGCTATACTGACTATCCGTTTTATTCTTGATAGTAAGGCAACTGGAAGCAAATAACCCACCCATCTTACTTGCACTAAAGCATAAGAATCGCTAAAGCTTTTCTAACCTTTTTGTCCGTCTTCAATCTTATTGCTTCGATTACATAGCCTGCTATGCGTCCT
>CAZZIX010000078.1:0-10445 GCA_964654345.1 uncultured Methylomarinum sp. | reverse complement strand
TTATCAGGAGTATTTGAAATAAGTGTGTTAAATCGTTTATCTGATATGTTGCAAGATACATCTGGTATAGTAGAAATTGATATTTCTTTTGAGAAAGAAGGCAGAGTACCTACTATTCAAGGAAATATCAAAACAAATTTAAAGCTTGAGTGTCAAGTTTGTCTAAGTCAGTTGGAGTTATCAATTGATAGAGACTTTAAATTAGGTTTTGTAACATCATTGGAGCAAGCAGATAGGCTAACAAAAGATTGTGAACCTTTTATCATGGAAGATGATAATATTTCGCTCGTTGAGCTTATTGAAGATGAGGTGTTGCTAGCATTACCTGATATCCCTAAGCATGACTACGAATGTGTTAAGAGAAATGATGAAGATATTACGATAGTGGATGATGAGCAACAATTGAGGTCTGACAACCCGTTTTCTATTTTAGTTAAACTAAAAAATACTGGAGATTAATAATGGCTGTACAAAAAAGCAAAGTAACACGATCTAGACGTGGTCAACGTCGTTCACACGATTCACTAACAAGCAAAACCTTGTCTCAAGACCCAATGTCTGGAGAGACTCATTTACGTCATCATATGACGCCAGATGGTATTTTTAAAGGTAGGCAAGTTATTGTTAATGAAGAAGATTAAATATTAATAACTTAAATTAAAGTGCTTTAATTTAGAAAGTAAATATAATCGACCTAATTCTATGGTTGATTCTTAAAATATTCCGGAGTTAATTCTAAGCGTGAGTTCAATAATTGCAATTGATGCTATGGGTGGGGATTATGGCCCTGAAGTGACCGTACCCGCATCTTTGGAATGCTTAAAGGCAAATCCAGACTTAAAACTTATTCTCGTTGGAGATGAAGTTGTTTTAAATGAATGTCTAGCTCAGGATCATATCCAATACTCAGAACGGTTGATTATTCATCATGCTTCACAGCAAGTGGAAATGGATGAGTCTCCCCAGAAAGCATTGAGAGGCAAAAAAGATTCGTCCATGCGTGTGGCGATTAATCAAGTGCGTGATGGACATGCCGATGCCTGTGTGAGCGCTGGAAATACCGGTGCGTTAATGGCAATTGCTCGGTTTGTGTTGAAAATGATTCCGGGTATTGATCGCCCTGCGATTATTTCAACGCTCCCCTCTGTTTTTGGGCATACTCATATTTTGGATTTAGGTGCAAATGTTGACTGTACAGCTGAACATTTATATCAATTTGCCATTATGGGTGAAGAGGTTGTGAAAGCGGTAGAAAATATTGCTGAGCCAAAGATTGGGTTATTGAATATTGGCGAAGAAGATATGAAAGGTAATGGACAAGTTAAAGCAGCCGCAAAATTATTTGAAGCATCTTCACTAAATTATATTGGTTATGTGGAAGGTGATTCCATCAATGCAGGGGATGAAAAAGTAGACCTGATCGTAACAGATGGTTTCGTTGGTAATGTTGCCTTAAAAGCAATTGAGGGTGCTGCAAAAATGATTGGGACAAAATTAAAAGATGCTTTTTCTCAAAATATTTTTACAAAGCTTGTTGCGGTAATTGCGTCTCCTGTTTTAAAAATATTTAAGCAAAGTGTAGATCCACGAATGTACAACGGAGCGAGTTTTGTTGGATTGCGTGGATTAGTCATTAAAAGCCATGGTGGTGCTGATATTTTGGCATTTAAAACAGCTATTTATTTAGCAGAAATTGAAATCACACAAAATGTGACTCAAAAAATTAGCACAAAAGTTGCTGCAACGATGAAAAAAAGAGAATAAGTATGGCTATACGTTGTGCAAAAATTATAGGGACGGGAGGGTATCTACCTGAAACCGTTCGCACAAATGAAGAAATTTCACAACTAGTTGATACTTCCGATAGCTGGATTGTTGATCGCACGGGTATTAAAACACGGCGAATAGCTGGTGCAGAAGAAACTGCCTCAAGTATGGCAGAAATTGCTGCAAAGCAAGCCATTGAAATGGCTGGAATTGAAGCAGGTGAGATTGATTTAATTATTATTGCAACAGGGACTCCAGATAGAGTTTACCCAAGTACAGCGTGTTTATTGCAACAACGGCTAGAAATTCAAAACTGTGTGTCATTTGATATTCAAGCGGCTTGCTCAGGTTCAATATTTGCACTGAGTATTGCTGATCAATATATAAAATCAGGTGCAGCAGATAAAGTTTTAATTGTGGGGTCTGAAATTTGTTCACGGCTAGTTGACTGGACAGACAGAGGAACTTGTATTTTGTTTGGTGATGGTGCTGGCGCTGTGCTTCTGGATTCAACTAATGAGCCTGGTATTTTATCAACACATATCCATTCTGATGGTGCCTTTGAAGATTTGCTTTACTGTCCTAATCCTCAAGCAGCGGCTGAAAACAGCGATGAACAAGGCGTTATCAAAATGAAAGGTAACGAAGTTTTTAAAGTTGCGGTGAATACTTTAGGGCGCATTGTTGATGAGACTTTAGCGGCAAATGGGCTGGATAAATCTGATGTTGATTGGTTGGTTCCACATCAAGCAAATACCAGGATTATTGCTGCTACAGCAAGAAAATTAAAAATGTCTATGGATCAAGTTGTTTTGACCTTGGAAAACCAAGGAAATACTTCATCAGCATCAGTATTATTAGCTTTAAATGAGGCCGTGCGTGATCAACGAATTAAACGAGGACAGATCATTCTATTAGAGGCATTTGGTGCCGGTTTTACTTGGGGTTCGGCACTGATTAAATATTGATGGCACCTCCATTAATTGTGGGTGAGAAAATTAATAGAGGTACCCTTAAGTCAGGCATTCATTAATAATTAGAAGAAATAATATGAGTGAGAAAAAAAATGATCTAGCTTTTGTTTTTCCAGGACAAGGTTCACAGTCTATTGGAATGTTGTCAGAATTAGCAGAAGTTTATCCAATAGTTAAAGAAACTTTTGAACAAGCGTCAGAGATATTAACTTTTGATTTATGGAAATTAATTCAACAAGGAACTGTTGAGGAATTGAATCAAACTTATAATACTCAGCCTGCAATGTTAGCAGCTGATGTAGCAATGTGGCGCGTATGGTGTGAGCAAGTGGCGAAAAGACCAGCATGGATTGCAGGGCATAGTCTTGGCGAATATTCAGCTTTAGTGTGTTCTAATGCGATTGGTTTTGATGAGGGAATTACTCTGGTTGCGGAAAGAGGTCGTTTGATGCAAGCAGCGGTTCCAGAGGGTGTTGGTGCTATGGCAGCAATAATTGGATTGGAAGATGATTTAGTAATAAAGGCATGTGTAGAAAGTGCAGCAAATGAAGTTGTTGCAGCGGTCAATTTTAATGCACCTGGGCAAGTTGTTATTGCCGGACATAATGCAGCAGTCGAAAGAGCAATGAATGCGGTAAAAGAAGCTGGGGCGAAAAGGGCGTTAAAATTGTCAGTTAGTGTTCCTTCTCATTGTCAGCTCATGGCTTCTGCGGCGGAAAAACTAGCGGAAAAACTTCAGCAAATCAACATAAACATCCCTAATATGGCATTGATCCATAATGTCGATGTAGCTATCCATGATTCCGCTGAACTGATTACCAATGCATTAAAAGAGCAATTATTTAAACCAGTTAGATGGGTTGAGAGTATTCAATATATACATCAGCAAGGAGTGGCTGATTTTGTAGAATGTGGGCCAGGCAAGGTATTGATGGGGCTTAATAAACGTATTGCAAAGGGAGCAAACCATATGACAATGTATAACCCAGTAACGTTAGATAATGTGTTGGAGCAATTGAATGGATAAGAAAGTAGCGTTAGTCACGGGTGCCAGTCGAGGTATTGGGCGAGCAATAGCTGAACAGCTTATTGAAGATGGTTTTTTTGTTATAGGAACGGCTACTAGTGATGGAGGGGCTGGTTCTATATCTTCATATTTAGGAAAATCAGGAAAAGGTTTAAAGTTAAATGTTGCTGATTCTGAGTCAATTGTAGAGATTATAAAAATAATTGCAGATAGCTATGCCCCTCCAGCTGTATTAGTCAATAATGCTGGAATAACACGTGATAATTTATTAATGCGGATGAAAGATGAAGAGTGGGATGAGATTATTAGCACCAATCTAACTTCAATTTTCAAAATGAGTAAAGCGGTTTTAAGAGGCATGATGAAAGCAAGAACGGGAAGGATTATAAATATTTCTTCAGTTGTTGGCTCAACAGGAAATGCTGGACAAGCAAATTATGCCGCTTCTAAAGCAGGGATGGTAGGTTTTGCAAAATCTATGGCAAAAGAAGTTGGTTCAAGAGGCATCACAATTAATACTGTTTCGCCAGGTTTTATTGATACAGATATGACTAGAGAGTTAGCAGAGGAACATAAAAATGCTCTACTTAGATCAATCGCGCTAGGACGGTTAGGAGATCCTAAAGAAATTGCACATGCAGTTTCTTTCCTAGCTTCTGAAGGTGCGTCGTACATAACAGGAGAAACAATTCATGTCAATGGCGGTATGTTTATGTCATAGGTGTAGTGACTTTTTTGTAATATCAAGTATAATCCACCCCCGTTCGTCTGGGTTATAGCCAGTTGACGGAATTTATAATATTAATAATAAAATGCAGTTGAGTGTTATTAAATAAAACACATGCATAGTAAGAGGAAAATAAAATGAGTAACATTGAAGAACAAGTAAAAAAGATTGTTGCAGAGCAGTTAGGTGTTAAAGATGATATTGCAAATGACGCATCTTTTGTTGATGATCTTGGCGCTGACTCTTTGGATACAGTTGAACTTGTCATGGCACTTGAAGAAGAATTTGAATGTGAAATTCCAGATGAAGAAGCTGAGAAGATTACAACAGTTCAGCTTGCTATTGACTATATCAATAAAAATTTATAAGTTTTTGAAATTTCTGGCACTCCGTCAATCTATTTCTAATCACATATCAATGGATAAGGCTTTTTTTCCTTAGATATTATGACTAGTTTATATTGACAGAGTTTTAGAATATTTTTATAAAGTCTTAATTTTTAAACCCTCCATTTTACTTTTTTTAACGGTATATTACTTTGAGCAAACGTCGAGTTGTAATCACTGGCCTAGGTGCTGTTACACCTTTAGCTAATAATGTCGTTGATACGTGGGATGGCATTATTAACGGTAAAAGTGGTATTAGTTCGATTGATTCTTTTGATATTTCTTCTTTTGCAACAAGATTTGGAGGTGTCATCAGGGATTTCGATATTAGTGAATACATTCCTGCAAAAGATGCAAAACGAATGGATGGGTTTATTCATTATGGGATTGCAGCAGGTTGTCAGGCGATCGAAGATTCTGGAATAGAGGTTAAAGAAGAAAATGCTGAACGTATTGGTGTAGCAATCGGTGCAGGTATAGGTGGCATAACAGGAATTGAACGGTGCTATACTACTTATAAAGCCAGTGGCCCACGAAGAATTTCTCCTTTTTTTGTTCCAGGTAATATCATTAATATGATTGCCGGTAATCTTTCCATTAAATATGGGTTAAAAGGACCAAATTTTTCAATTGTTACTGCATGTAGTACAGGTACTCATAATATTGGTGATGCTTCACGATTAATTAAATATGGTGATGCGGATGTTATGCTTGCTGGAGGAGCAGAATATTGTACTTCATCAGCTACGGCAATGGCGGGCTTTGCATCGGCAAGAGCTTTATCAAGAAGAAATGAAGATCCTCAGCATGCAAGTCGTCCATGGGATAAAGATCGTGATGGTTTTGTATTGAGCGATGGTGCTGGTGTCGTGGTTCTGGAAGAATTAGAACACGCTAAAGCTCGCGGAGCCCAAATTTATGCAGAAGTTATAGGTTATGGAATGAGTGGAGACGCTTATCACATGACTATGCCTTCAGAAGGAGGGGAAGGTGCAGCACGATGTATGAAAAATGCATTGCGTGATGCAAAAGTAAATCCAGATCAAATTGATTATATTAATGCACATGGAACTTCTACACCGGCAGGTGATATTGGTGAAACTCAAGCAATGAAAGTAGCATTCGGCGACCATGCATATAAAGTAGCCATCAGTTCAACTAAGTCCATGATAGGGCACTTATTAGGTGCTGCTGGAGGAATTGAGGCTGTTTTTTCAGCCTTGGCTTTAAAAAATCAAATTGCTCCCCCCACTATTAATTTGGATAACCCAGATCCTGATTGTGATTTAGATTATGTACCTAATTCTGCTAGACAAATGAAAATAGAGTTAGCAATTTCAAATTCATTTGGTTTTGGTGGTACTAACGGAACATTAGTTTTTAAACGTTTCGAATAGATATAATATTGCTTACTAATGTTTCTGCTCAATGGTGAAAGTAAACACTGCATTGAGTTTTCTGACAGAGGGTTTCAATATGGTGATGGTTTGTTTGAAACGATTGAAATATTCAATAGCAGGCCTCTATTTTTTAAGCACCATTTACAGCGATTGTTTAATGGTTGTCAAAAGCTATTAATCCCTCCCCCAGATGCAGAAATGATTACAAAAGAAGCATTTCAGTTTTCACATAACTCCAATCATGCTGTATTGAAATTAATCGTTACACGAGGATCAGGAGGGCGAGGATATCGTCAGCCTGATCATATTTTACCTACGCGCCTTTTTTCTCTCCATTCTTTTCCAAATCACCCTGAAAACTATAAAAATCAAGGTGTCAATGTTAGATTTTGTTCTAATACCTTAGGAATAAATCCTATTTTAGCTGGCATTAAGCATATGAATCGTCTGGAACAAATTATTGCTCGAGCAGAATGGAATACGCCCGAGTTTCAGGAAGGGCTTATGATGGATATTCATGGCCATGTAATTGAAGGAACGATGAGTAATTTGTTTTTAGTCAAAGATAATGTTTTATATACACCATTGATAGATCAATGTGGTGTGGAGGGTATTGTAAGAAATATTTTGATTGTTATAGCGAAAAAAAATAAAATAAAAGTAATAGAAAAGGTATTAACAAAAAAAGAGATTGTAAATGCTGATGAACTTTTTATGACTAATTCAATCATTGGAATTTGGCCGATTAAGCAATTAGAAAAACAACAGTTTACTATCGGCGTGGTAACTACAAAACTACAGCGCTTGTTTCTACAGTATAGACAAAGGGAAATTGAAAGTGTTTGCTAAAATTGGGGGAGCTATCTTCGTAGTTTTTAGTATAGTTTCGATCATACTGTGGCTTGAATATGAGCAGGCTTTAAATGAACCCGTAGTTTCTGGAAAACCAAAATTGGTAGAGATTAAAAAAGGGGATAGTTTTAATAAGATCACTGATAAATTAATTCAACAGAATATTGCTATTAAGCCTTTGTGGTTTAAGTTAATAGCCTATCAAAAAAAGGTTAGTAACAAACTTAAAACTGGGGAATATGAGTTGCAACCTGGGTTAACCATGCCCGATATTTTATCAAAACTGGTTGAAGGTAAGTCTTTACAATATTCAATTACATTTCCTGAAGGCTGGAGTTTTAAACAAATTTTTCAGGAAATAAAAAATAACCCTCATATCGACCATACCTTAGAAAAGAATGATTATAAAAGTATCATGATGAAACTGAGCTCTGATTATGAACATCCGGAGGGATTGTTTTTTCCAGATACTTACTTTTTTGAGAAAAATGCTACAGACCTTTCTTTATTGCAAAAATCTCATGCGAAAATGCTTTCTGTTTTAAACACAGAATGGGAAAAAAAAGAGAAAGGGTTGCCCCTAGAAAACGCATATCAGGCATTAATTCTTGCTTCAATTGTTGAAAAAGAAACGGGAGCAGCAGAAGAACGAGAGGAAATTGCAGGTGTTTTTACTCGAAGACTAGAAACAGGTATGTTACTACAAACCGATCCTACGGTTATTTATGGCATGGGAGATGAGTATAAAGGCAATATTAGATATAAGGATTTAAGAAAACCAACCGCTTATAACACCTATGTTATTAAAGGGCTGCCTCCTACCCCCATTGCTATGCCTGGAAAGGAAGCTATTTATGCAGCTTTACACCCAGCCAAAGGTAAAAGTGTCTATTTTGTTGCAAAAGGAAATGGGACTCATATTTTTTCTGAAACCCTTAGAGAGCATAATAATGCTGTCAATAAATATCAAAGAAAAAAATGAATGAAGGAAAGTTCATCACTTTGGAAGGTGGAGAGGGAGTGGGTAAATCAACTAATTTGCTCTTTATAAAGGAGCAGTTAGAAGAAAAAGGTATAAAGGTTATAACAACTCGAGAGCCTGGTGGAACAGATTTTGCCGAAAAAATACGAGCCTTGTTATTAGAAAATAGAGAAGAAAAAGTAGTTGAGAATGCAGAACTTTTGCTAATGTTTGCAGCTAGGGCACAGCATATTTCCTATGTTATTCAACCCGCATTAACCCAGGGGCAGTGGGTGTTATGTGATCGGTTTACAGATGCAACCTATGCATATCAGGGGGGTGGTCGATCTATGGATATGCAAATGATTGCCTGGCTGGAAGATAAAATACAAGGTACTTTAAGACCTGATTTAACTCTGTTGTTAGATGCACCTATTGATGTGGGAATAGATAGAGCTAGTCAAAGAGGGAAGCTTGATCGTTTTGAATCTGAAAAAAATAGTTTTTTTGAAAAAGTCAGAGAAGTTTATTTACAGCGAGCAAAAAAATATCCTCAAATAATTAAAGTGATCAATGCTGATCAAGATTTAGGCAAAGTACAAAGTGAAATCAGTTTACAACTTCAGGCATTACTAGCAATAGAATGAATGCTATTCAGCAGTCTTTTCCTTGGTTACAAGCTAGTTGGTTACAATTAAGTAACTATATTGATCAAAAACGAATTCCTCAAGCGTTACTGATTACCGGTACTAATGGATTAGGCAAACTCCAATTAGCAAAGTGTTATGCCCAGACTTTGTTATGTAATATGGCACAAGAAAATGGAGATTATTGTGGAGAATGTCAAAGCTGCCTATTATTTAATGCACAGACACATCCTGATTATCTTTTGATAGAGCCAGAAGAGCAGGGTAAGTCGATTGGTATTTCAGTGATTAGGAAACTTGTATCTACATTGACATTAAAACCACAATACGAAACTCACAGGGTAATTATTATTAATCCTGCGGATAGTCTCAATAATGCCTCTGCAAACGCTTTTTTGAAGTATTTAGAGGAGCCAACAGAGCGAACATGCCTCATCCTTATTACAAATAAACCCAACAACTTACCTGCAACAATTAGAAGTCGCTGTCAAAAATTATTTATCCCCAGAGTCTCTGACCCGGCAAGTTTAGAGGCATGGTGGGAACAGAATGACGTTTTGGAAAATCAAGATTTACTTTTCAATTTATCTCAAGGCGCACCTTTATTAGCAAAAAAATTTTCTGAGACTAATTTATTAAAAGACAGAAGGGATTATTTTGATCATTGGCTGAAACTTTCAGGCTCAGATGGAAATTTTGTTACCGTGGCAGAGCAGTGGTCTAAATTAGACAATGCAGAAATTAACTTATTAATTGGTTGGATCATAAGCTGGGTAGTTGATGTTATAAAACTGGCATATATGAATCAAGAAATTAACTTGTATAACCTAGATTTAGCCGCAGACTTGCAAGAAATAGCAGTTAAGCTAGACTTAAAGGAAATGTATAAATATTATGATTTTTTATTGCTTAGTCAACAAAGACTAGAGTCTCAAATAAATAAACAATTAGTTTTTGAAGAAATCTTAATAAAATGGTCAAAACTTAATAGCAGATAAAACAGATGGCAGAACAAGAGTCAGAAAGTCCAAAAAAAGGAATATTATCCCTTTCAATCAAAGATAAAAATGCGCTTTATGCTGCTTATATGCCTTTTGTGACCAACGGTGGCCTGTTTATTCCTACAGATCGTCAATATGAAATGGGTGAAGAAGTCTTTATCCTGCTAAATTTAATGGGGGAATCCGAACGATTACCTATTTCTGGTAAAATTGTATGGATGACACCCGAGGGAGCAGAAGGTTATCGAGCATCTGGGATTGGCCTGCAATTTAGTGATAAGGATAATGGAGCGGCAAGAAATAAGATTGAAACTTTTCTAGCCGGAGCACTAGAATCTGGTCGTTCAACACATACTATGTAAAATACTTCATGTTATTGAGACCACAAAAGTCTACCGGTCGGTTTTTTCCTTTTAGATTGAATGACTAAAAAGTACTATTTTGTTATGTATTTTTGTACTGCCTCAGTAGATCTCCATAATTTTTATTACCTTCTGCGCCAATACAGTCGTTACTAATTCAAAGCCAATTTGATATAAATTCCGCACCTGATGTCGCGTCAAGTATAATTACTGATTATTTCAGTCTGTTTTTTATTTCATGTTTATTGATTCCCACTGTCACTTAGATCGCATTGATCTTAATCCCTATCAAAATGATTTTAACTGTTTTATGAAAGAGGCAGAAAAAAGTCAGATTGATC
>CAZZIX010000077.1:5095-10612 GCA_964654345.1 uncultured Methylomarinum sp. | reverse complement strand
TAATTGCGAAGATTTAAAATCAAGAGTTAGTGAATGGCAGCTTCGTTTAAAAAAATAACATTGAATTGAAAAGCGTTGGGTTAACAATAGAGCCGTTAGCCCAACCTACAAATTATTCTATGGATTATAAAATATAAACAAAGATAAATAATCCTAGCCACACTACATCAACGAAGTGCCAATACCATGCCGCTGCTTCAAAAGCAAAATGATTTTCTGGTGTAAAGTGCCCTTTCCAACTCCGAAATAATACGACGGATAAGATTATCGCCCCTACACATACATGCAACCCATGAAAACCAGTCAGCATAAAGAATGTAGATCCGTATACACCTGAACCTAAAGTTAAGCCCATTTCATGGTAAGCTTCATAATACTCAACTGCTTGACAGGCAACAAATAGAAACCCTAAAGTAACAGTAGCTATTAAACCTTTGATTAACTGGTCTCTCTTTTTTGCTAATAAACCATGGTGTGCCCAAGTACACGTTACGCCACTTGAAAGTAATAACACTGTATTAATAAAGGGTAGGCCGAAAGCCCCCATTTCTTCAAATTCACCACCTACATTTCCTGGTCCATTGGTAGGCCAAACTGCTTCAAAATCAGGCCATAACATAGCTGTAGAACGCCCAGGGCCAGCACCTATCCCTGCTAACCAATCTGTAGATAAATTACGCGTGTACCATAATGTACCAAAGAAAACTGCAAAGAACATGATCTCCGAAAAGATAAACCACATCATTCCCATGCGATAAGAAATCCCAACCCCATGGTTATACATCCCTGATTCACTTTCATTTGCTTGCAAAGTAAACCAGCCAGCAAACATGACAATAAAAATCATCAAGCCCAAAACCATGATGGTCGCACCTGCAGAATTACCATTTAGATAATTAGCAAATCCTATAAAAAGTGTCAAAAGACCGGCTGTGCCAACTATTGGCCAAACTGCCTTATGTGGAATGTAATAAGCATCACTTGTAGACGACATTAAGCTACCCTCGTTATTTTTTTACTGATTCTTCAGTATTATCAAAAAAAGTATATGCAAGTGTGATTGTTTTATACCTTGCAGGTAATTCAGGATCTACAACAAATCGAACCGGCATAGTTTTACCTTCTTTAGGTTCAAATGTCTGTTCCGTAAAACAAAAGCACTCTGTTTTCTTAAAATATTCTGCTGCAAGACCTGGCGTTACACTGGGAATTGCTCTTGCAACCATTTTTTTATCTGTTTTATTTTTAGCATAAAAATTCACCGTATAATATTCCCCCGGATGAATTTTCAGTTTTTTTGTTTCAGTTTTGAATACCATCGGTGCTGACTCATTAAGAGAAGTAATAAACTCTATCGTTATTTCTCTATCAAGATCAACCTCATACTTTACATCAACGACAGCTTCTGAAGCTATTTTACCATTTAGTCCAGTAATATCACAAAATACATCATAGATAGGTACTAAAGCATAACCGAAACCAAACATACCGAGAACAATTAAGACCAACTTGCGAACTAGTTTAGTATTTTTTTTATCTAAACCATCACTCACTGAGACATTGCTCTCATTACAGCAAAAGCATAAATAGTTGCCGCAACTGCAATTAAAACTACTGCTGTCAAAATATTCTTAGTTTTTATATTCATTTTATTACCTAACACACCATCCACTAATGAATGACGTGAGTTTTAATTTTACTACCTAGATGTACTCATTGTGGGTACGTCTTTTGGTGGAGTAGCAAAGGTATGATAAGGAGGAGGTGAAGGTAAAGTCCATTCTAGACTTTGCTCTTTTGCCCCTTCCCAAACTTCATCAGTTACTTTTACTCCTGTACCACCTTTAATTGTTTTATAAACAATATAGACAAATATCAATTGGCTAGGACCATAAATAAATGCACCGATACTTGAGATCATATTCCAATCAGCAAACTGCACCGCATAATCAGGAATACGACGTGGCATACCAGCCAATCCTAAAAAGTGCTGAGGAAAGAAAAGAATATTGACTGAAATAGCTGATAACCAAAAATGTAACTTGGCCAATTTTTCATCGTACATATTACCAGTCCACTTCGGCAACCAAAAATAACCCGCCGCCATGATAATAAAAACTGAAGCGGGTACTAATGTGTAATGAAAATGAGCAACAATGAAGTAAGTATCATGATATTGAAAATCAACAGGAGCAAGTGCCATCATTAAACCGGTAAAACCACCCAACGTAAACAGAACAACAAAGGCAATTGAAAACAACATAGGTGTTTCAAAAGTCATTGCTCCTTTCCACATGGTTGCGGTCCAGTTAAAGATTTTTACAGCAGTAGGTATTGCGATTAACATGGTGGCATACATAAAATATAATTCACCTGCCATTGGCATACCCACGGTAAACATGTGATGCGCCCAAACAATAAATGAAAGAAAAGCAATTGCAGCTGTTGCATAAACCATTGAAGCATAACCAAACAAAGGTTTACGAGCAAATACTGGGATAATAGTCGATGCCACGCCAAATGTTGGTAAAATCATCACATAGACTTCTGGGTGTCCAAAAAACCAGAAAATATGCTGATAAAGAACGGGATCACCACCACCTGCTGCATTAAAAAAGCTAGTATCGAAAAAACGATCTGTTAACAACATCGTTACTGCACCAGCAAAAACGGGCATGATCGCTATCAATAAGAAAGCAGTGATTAACCATGTCCATACAAATAATGGCATTTTCATCAATGACATTGCAGGCGCTCTCATATTGAAAATAGTTGCGATAATATTAATCGCTCCCATAATTGATGAAATACCCAACAAATGAACTGAAAAAATTGCAAAAGGCAATGCAGTTCCTGTTTGTAATACGAGAGGCGGATATAAAGTCCAACCAGAAGCAGGCGCTCCACCTTCCATTAGTAATGTACTAGCTAATAATAATATTCCTGCAACCAACATCCAGAAACTCATATTATTCATACGGGGTAAGGCCATATCGGGAGCACCAATCATCATTGGTATCATCCAGTTTGCTAGACCTACAAAAGCTGGCATAACTGCACCAAATACCATGACCAAGGCATGCATAGTAGTCATGGAATTAAAAAACTGAGGGTTAACAAACTGCATACCTGGTTCAAAAAGTTCAGCCCGTATAATCAGAGCCATTGTTCCACCAACAAAAAACATGAGCAGTGCAAACAATAAATACAATGTACCTATATCTTTATGATTAGTGGTAATTACCCACCTTAAAAGCCCTTTTGCGGGGCCATGATCGTGATGATCATGGTCTTCAGCTGTCACAGCAGACATATTCAATACCTCTTAATAATATTTAAATAGATAGAACCAAAAAAGATCTAACTCTATGCAATTGACTAATCCTCGCCATCTTCCTTGGACACTATCTCAGATTGTAATGCTTTGATTTCTGATGGTTGCACAGAGTCACCGACCGAATTACCCAAGCCGTTACGGATAAATGTTGAAACGGCAGCAAAATCAACGGCACTCAGCATTTGACCAAATGCAGGCATCATATCTTTCCCATTTAACATTAAATCAATCTGCTCATTAAGCTCGCCTTTAACAATTGCGCTATCTGTTATTGCAGGAAAAGTACCTGCAATACCTGCACCAT
Source organism: uncultured Methylomarinum sp. (assembly GCA_964654345.1). Taxonomy (GTDB): domain Bacteria; phylum Pseudomonadota; class Gammaproteobacteria; order Methylococcales; family Methylomonadaceae; genus QPIN01. The sequence goes on along the minus strand of CAZZIX010000077.1, from coordinate 6,971 downwards.
CTTCCAAATGACAAGATGCACAATTATTAACATAAACTTTTTCTCCTTTTGCAATTAACTCTTCAGAATCCCATTCCTTTTCGGCTGCATTTGCCTCTGCCGCGGCTAGTCCAGTTTGCTCTATAACCCAGGCATCATAATCAGCTTTTTCTTTTGCGATAACAACAATTGGCATAAACCCATGATCTTTACCGCACAACTCTGCACATTGACCACGATAGGTTCCAGCTTTTTCTACATACGTCCATGATTCATTGATAAAACCAGGAACTGTATCTTTTTTCCAACCTAAATCGGGAACCCACCATGAATGAATAACATCCGCAGCAGTAAATAAAAAACGTATTTTTGTATTAACAGGAATAACTAAAGGTTTATCCACATTGAGCAAATAATGAGGCACATCGCGCGGATCAATTCCAGAATTTTTTTGACGTGCTTTATTGCTAGCTTCATCTAGACTACTAAAAAAATGAATATCATTATCTAAATATTCATATTCCCATTTCCATTGCCAACCTGTAATTTTGATAGACATGTCAGCTTCTTCAATATCATTCATCTCTAACATGGTTTTGGTAGCAGGAATTGCCATAGCTATCAAAATAATGGTAGGAATAATAGTCCAAATTATCTCTACTGTAGTATTCTCATGGAACTGTTCAGCTTTATGCCCCATTGATTTACGATGATAGTAAATCGAATAAAACATAGTACCAAATACACCTATACCGACAAATACACAAATCCATAAAGCCAGCATATGAAGATCATATATATCATTACTGAGTTGTGTAACACCTTTCATCAAGTTAAGTGTGTAATCCGCATGCGCTGACCTTAGCCCTAAAGCCATTAAGGTAAGAACAGCGGAAAATTGCTTTGCTTTTATCACGGAGCAGCCTCCTGTTTGTAGTTATAATCTTGTATGCGAAATCTTGAGCGAAGACTCAATAATATCTATAGGCCACTATCTATTATTATTTTGGCACATATTGAAAAAAAACTATTTCAATTTTGTAAGATATTATTAAACCCTCTTCTTTATTTATTTGTTACAGTCACTTCCAAAGACTGTTTACTATTGTAGTTAATAAACACAGATTAACTTATTAATTCTACCCTATCATTCCCATCTATTCCAGAACTGCTGAATATAATTTTCTATAAACAAAAAAAGGCCTGTGAAAATCTAGTTTCCACAGGCCTTTTTTTATGCTGATAATTTAACTATTTAATGTCTCTGTATAAGCAAAATCATAAGTTGGAATATGACTATCTAACCAACCCTTAACCATTTGACCTACTTCATCAGTCACTTCTGCTTCTCCAGCATGGAATTTTGTTTGTAATCCTGCACAGGTTGCAATCAATTTGTCATGCTCTTCTTTATGTTTTACTAAATCAGCATAACCTTTGGCTTCCATTTCTTTTTCCTCATGAGCAAAATGATCAACCACACAAGTAATTAATGCATCCAAAGAATCACCTATTTGAGAACGATCAGCTCCACTAGTAGCTTCATCATATAATTTATTTAAAAAAGTAAAGATATCCTTATGTTCATCATCTGCAAACCCAACTTTTGTACCATATTGCTCAGCTGTCCAAGTTATTAAAGCCATATTTTTTCTCCACCTTGTTTTTTTATAATTAGGAGGCGTCATTATGCTACTTTTTTTTATTTTTTCTTTGATCTATATCAAGTTAGCTCTAATTATCAAACAAAAAAAATTTATTTAAATCTCCAGGTGCCTCGCTAAAAAATCGAAATCCATAAGATCAGAATATGGCAAAATACCTAATAAAGGAGCCGAAACGTTATCTTTTATCATTGAAATATTTTCAGTTTGCATAGGCATATCAGGATCAACAC
>CAZZIX010000077.1:0-4995 GCA_964654345.1 uncultured Methylomarinum sp. | reverse complement strand
TTATCTTTTATCATTGAAATATTTTCAGTTTGCATAGGCATATCAGGATCAACACACATTGCCACCCAACCAGCACACTCCACCTTCTCAGCTTGTATTGCCTGAAAAGTTAATCGTGCATGGTTTATACAACCCAATCGAATAGCAACTACAAAAACAACAGGTAAATTAAGTTTTTTTGCAAGATCGGCAATATCGTATTCGTAACTTAGTGGTGCTAACCATCCCCCCGCACCTTCCACAAGAATGACATCAGTGTTATCTTTTAACTCATCAAATATGTTCTTAATAACCTTGAGACTCACTGGATTTTTACTTGCAGCTAAATGTGGCGATACTGGCATTTCAAATGCATAAGGATTAATTTTTTTGTATTCTATTTCTAGCGAAGCATTTTCTTGCAATAACAAAGCATCTTCATTTTTTAAAACACCCTCTTGCCACTCACAACCTGCCGCAACAGGTTTCATTCCTATCACCGAATAACCTTGATTTTTAAAATGCCGCATTAATGCAATAGTTGCCCAGGTTTTACCCACATCAGTATCAGTGCCTGTAATAAAATAACCTTTTTTCATTAGTTTTTAATGTTTGCTGAAATAAAAATAATTTCATAAGTAGCAGGAATGAAATTATTTATCCTATGTTTTTCATAGGCATCAACCATTTTTTGCATTTGAGTCTTACTGGTCATGTTTCGATTCCTGCCCGATAAAACGTTATGTGCCCCAATGCCTTTAAGTTCCCTCATTAGCTCTATAACTGTCCGATAATTTGATTGATACCGTTTCACCTCAGTATGAATATCCTTAAATCCAGCCTGCTCTAAAAAGAGAATTAATTTATCAACCGAGTAAAAACTATTCACATGGGTATAGTTATCAACTTCTGCCCACGATGTTTTAAGCTCTTGCAATGTAGCTGGCCCAAAGGTTGAAAACAATATTTGTCCATCTGGCTTAAATATTCTTTTAAAGCCATTAAAAACTGCTGTTAAATTTTGACACCATTGTAATGCCAAGTTTGAGATAACTTGATCAACAGTGCCATTTAACAAGGGTAATTTTTCTGTATCTGCACAAATATATTGCACAGCACTCACAGGTTCTAATTTATTTTTTGTAGCCTGCACCATAGGTAGAGCAATATCTATTGCAATCATTTGTTGAATAAATGGTTTTAATAAAATTTCCTGAGCTAAAAACCCCGTTCCACAACCGACATCAAGAATAATTTTTTCTGCAAAACTATCACTTTTATCTAATAGTTCTAATCCAACCTTTCTTTGTAAACTAGCAAAGCCATCATAAGTACTTACAGCAGAAGAAAAAGAATGCCTGACTTTATCTTTATCAATAGAAAAAGCAGCTCTCATATAAAACGATTAATTATGTCAATTACTTCTGATGGGTGAGATAAAAAAGGCACATGTCCTGCACCAGCAATAATGTTTATTTCACAATTTGGTTGTATCTTTTTTATATTTTGCCCTACCTGTACAGGAACCAAAGTATCTCTATCACCAAGAATAATCTTAATTGGATATTGTGCTGTCATTAGCTCAGCCCTTAAATCTGCATTTTTAAGAATACTTAAACCATTCTGTAATACACTTTCTACTGGTGGGTCACATTCCTGTATTGCTTGTTTTATTTCTTTTAAAATTTGTTTACCATTAGATGAACTACCCACCTGTAGAGCAAGAAATCGAATGAAAGTTAATTGGCCATTTATTGATAAATTAGTAGCAAAATCTTCAAGCAATTGAGGCTTCATTCCAGCCCAATTTTCATCCTGCACAAAACGGGGGTTTCCGGCTAAAATAATTAATGAATTAATTTGTTGCGGATACTGTTTTGTCATTGCCAGTGCAACAGTCGCACCCAAAGACCAACCCAGCAGACAAAAAGGTGATTTAGGCAATGCGTTAATTAAAGCTGCACTCATTTGATCCAGAATATAAGGTTCAACTGTTTCACTTAAACCATGCCCAGGTAAATCTAAACAGGTGACTTCATAATGTTGAGCTAATTGCTGTGCAAACTTTCTCCAGACTCCAGTATGCATAGCCCAACCATGAATTAATACAATAGGCTTACCCTGCCCGTAGACTTCTTTATGAATTTTTATCATAGTGAAATAGAATCTAATGCATCCAGCAATTGATCAACTTGTTGTTCATGGTGATTTGCAGAAAAAGTAACTCTTAACCGAGATTCCCCTTTAGGTACTGAGGGAGGACGAATAGCACTGACTAAAAAACCTTGTGCTAACAAAGCCTCGCTTATATCAACGGTTCTATAATTATCGCCTATTAATAGTGGTTGTATCGCTGTTTTAGATTGTATTAAATTAAGGCCTAACTGTTTCGCACCCATAGAAAACCGTTGAGTTAATAAATTTAATTTTTCTCTACGCCAGCCATCAGCAGCTAAAAGTTTAAGGCTAGTTCGTGTTGCCTCAGCAATTGCAGCAGGCATTGCTGTAGTAAAAATATAGGTTCTGGCCTTTTGAATCAGTGTTTCAATTAACACCTCAGAACCAGCAACAAAAGCACCAAAGGTACCGAAAGCTTTTCCTAAAGTTCCCATCAATATGGGTATTTGCTGTTGAGTTAATCCATAATGTTCGACAACCCCGCCGCCCGTTTCACCTAACACACCGAATCCATGTGCATCATCAACCATAACCCAGGCACTATTATCAACAGCCACTTTAACTAGTTCTGGCAACAATGCTAAGTCACCATCCATACTAAAAACACCATCTGTCACAATTAAAGATCGTCCCTCTTTATCCTGAATTTTTCCCCGCAAATCAGTTAAATCATTATGTCTATATCGTTTAAACCTTGCTCCTGATAACAATCCGCCATCTAACAAAGAAGCATGATTTAAGCGATCTTCAAAAACCTGATCTCCTCGATTGAGCAAAGCTGAGATAACACCCATATTTGCCATATATCCCGTTGAGAATAACAACGCCCTATCCCTTCCGGTAAACTCAGCCAGTTCTTGTTCCAAAGCATGATGACATTGACTGTGCCCACAAATTAAATGGGCTGAGCCACTGCCTACACCATATTTATCAGTTGCCTTTTTAAAGGATTTAATTACATCGGGGTGATTAGCTAAACCTAAATAATCGTTACTGCTAAAATTGATTACTTGTTTGCCATCAATCTCAATTTTGACATCTTGAGGGGATGAGACAACCTGTCTTTTTCGATAAAGACTTTGCTGCTTTAATAGCTCAAGCTCATCGGCTAAATGAGAAAAACCCATTATGCGTAGCTTGATCCACCCGATTGTAGTCCTAATCGTTCAAACAAAGTTAAATCATGATTAGACATAGGATTATCTGTAGTTAATAATTTATCCCCATAAAAAATGGAATTTGCACCTGCAAAAAAACATAAGGCCTGCATTTCATCAGACATTTCTTTTCTACCTGCTGATAAACGGACTCTAGATTCAGGCATCAAAATTCTAGCCACTGCAATCGTTCTGATAAAAACTAGCGGATCTAAAGATTCTGTTCCCATCAATGGCGTCCCTTCAACTTGCACCAACATATTAACAGGTACACTTTCAGGGTGTTTAGGTAGATTGGCTAATTCAATCAGTAAATTGGCTCTATCTGCATCAGATTCCCCCATCCCAACAATACCACCACAACAAACATTAATACCTGAATCTCTAACTCGTTTTAAAGTATCAAGTCTGTCTTGATAAGTTCGTGTGGTAATGACTTCTGAATAATAATCTTCTGAAGTATCCAGGTTATGATTGTAATAATCTAGCCCCCCCTCTTTTAAAGCTTTAGTTTGATTATCTGTCAGCATACCCAAAGTCACACAGGTTTCCATTCCCAATGCTTTAACCCCTTGCACCATTTCTACAACACGCTCTACATCTTTGTCTTTAGGGCTACGCCAAGCCGCTCCCATGCAAAAACGGGATGCACCCTGCTCTTTAGCTAATTGAGCAGATTCAATAACCTCTTCTACTGGCATCAAAGCCTCAGGTGTTAAATCAGCATCATATCGAGCACTTTGTGGACAATAACCACAATCTTCAGAACACGATCCTGTTTTAATGCTTAATAAACTACTAATTTGTACTTCATTGGGATCAAAATTTTCTCGATGAATAGTATGTGCGTTAAAAAGAAGATCATTGAAGGGCAATTTATATAAAGCTTGAACTTCATCTAATTGCCAGTCATGCCTTATAGAGTTTGTAGCAATGAATTGTTCTTTTAACGAAATTTGATCTATAGTTGGATTAGCAGACATATAAGGGTAATCTCCAGTATTTAAAAACTTGTCAACCAAACATTATAAAATATGGTAAACAACTGGATCAATATTATACAGGATTACTTGCTTCCGCCTACTTGCATCTTATGTGAAAATTCAGGATTTAATTCGCAAGATATTTGCCAACCCTGTTTTAATGATTTACAAAAAAACATCCATTGCTGTTACCGCTGCGCTGAAATCTTTGAAACAGCTAACAAAACACCCCAGCTATGCGGACGATGTTTGAGCAAAACACCTGCTTTTGATGAAACTTATGCACCTTATATTCATCAAGGTATCATTCGCTATTTAATTGCTTCCTTAAAATTTAACAGGCAATATAAAAATGCCCGATTACTAGGCTATCTTTTGGCTGATTATTTAGAAAAAACAGCAGAAAGTCCTGATTTAATTATCCCCGTACCACTACATAAAAAGAGATATAAGGAACGTGGATTTAACCAGTCTATAGAAATAGCAAAAACAGTCTCTAAAATACTCAACATACCCTTGGACACTAAAAGTTGTATCCGACAAAGAAATACTGCACACCAAATTGATTTACCTGCCAAACAACGCCGACAAAATATTAAAAATGCTTTTTTAGTCAATAGACCAATAAATGTAAATCATATAGCAATTCTTGATGATGTAATAACAACAGGGTCTACTGCGAATGAACTAGCAAAAGT
>CAZZIX010000076.1:3168-10828 GCA_964654345.1 uncultured Methylomarinum sp. | reverse complement strand
GGCGAGAGAATCATCGTTTAAACCTGCAATCGCTTGATCAAGTGAAATTTGAAAAACTAAATATCTTTAAATCGTTTAGTCGGTTTAAAAAACGAGGGCCATTTGATTTATTAATTTGTGATCCCCCAACTTTTCAAAAGGGAAGTGTTGATATAGCTCGGGATTATCCAAAGATAATACATCGTCTTGATCAGTTTATGGAAATTAAGAGCACTTTATTATTATGCTTAAATTCACCTGAATTAGGGCGTGATTTTTTAATTCAACAGATGGCTGAATTAGCACCAAGATATATGCTGATAGATGAAGTTAATCCTCCAGAAGTTTACGTTGAGGCTGAGGGTAAAGGATTAACTACCTTGTGTTTTCAGGCTTAGATGTTTTTTAGTACACTGGGTGTTTCATCCAGTTTTTCTTCAGCATGAGAAACAAAAGGAACGCCAGGTTTACCTGTTGCCAAATCATTGCAGTAAAAACAATTAAAAGTTTTAGAGCCACCAGCTAATATTGAAATATTGTTAAATTCTTTCTGTAACAGAATACGATAAGCCAAATAACTACGAAAACCAACCCGGCAATAGATATAAATTGGCTGGTCTTGTTGCAACTCATTGAGACGGGAGCGCAGTTCTCGCAAGGGTATATTAATTGCCCCTGATATACTCCATTTTTCAAATTCTTTGTGGCTGCGAACATCAAGCAAGATACCCTTTGTTATTTTATCTGGAAAATCTTCAGCGTACCAAAATTTTACATCGCCTCGAAGAAAGTTTGAGGCAATAAATCCTGCCATATTTGCAGGATCTTTTGCTGAACCATAAGGTGGGGCATAGGCGAGTTCTAAATGTTCCAGAGCAAAGACTGTCATTTTAGCTCGAATTACGGTTGCAAACACATCAATGCGTTTATCGACACCATCATATCCAACTATTTGTACACCCAATACGATACCTGTTTCAGGTTCAAAAAGGAGTTTGATATGCATGGGGGCTGTCCCCGGATAATACCCTGCATGACCAGAAGGGTGGAGGTAGACTTTATGATAGGCTCGATTAAGTCGGCGTAAGGTTTTTTCTGATGCACCTGTTGATCCGGCTGTCATGTCGAATACTTTAACTACCGCAGTTCCTTGTGTGGATTGATAGTAACTGCTACGACCAAAAATATTGTCAGCAACAATTCTTCCTTGTCGGTTTGCAGGCCCTGCCAAAGGCATTTGAGTGGCTTCTCCGGTTACTGTATCAGTGACTTCCACCATATCGCCAGCTGCATAAATATCAGGGTCTGATGTTTGCATTTGGCTTGTCACTTTAATTCCACCTCTGTCACCGATGGTAAGATCTGCATCAATAGCTAATTTTGATGCAGGTCTGACACCAATAGCTAGAACAACAAAATCTGCTTGCAATGATAGTCCTGTATCTAAAATGACATTAACTTTGCCAGATGCATCGACAAACTCTTTGGCAGCACAACCTAAATGTAATTGAACACACTTACTTTCCATGTGATAGCGCAAATCACATGCCATTTCGAAATCGAGTGGGGGCATTAATTGGTCTTGTAGTTCAACTAATTCCACTTCCATATTTCGATGCCGAAATGCTTCGGCAACTTCTATGCCGATAAAACCTCCTCCAATAATAATAGCTTTACGCGCACCTTGGTCAATTTGTTGAATGATTGCATCCATATCGGGAATATTTCTAAGCACAAATATTTTTGGATGATTAATCCCTGGAATGGGTGGTCTTAATGCATCAGCTCCTTGAGATAAGACTAATTTGTCATAGCTTTCTATATAGGTTTTTTCTTGTTTTTGGTCAGAAACTGTAATTTGTTTTAAATGCCGATCAATATTGGTTACTTCATGTCCCGTGCGTACATCAATGTTAAGTGTTGCTTTGAGGCTTTTTGGTGTTTGTAACAACAGCGCCTCTCTGTTTTTAATCTCACCACCAATATGATAAGGTAAACCACAATTCGCAAAAGAAATGAATTTGTCCTTTTCAAGCACTATAATTTCTGCATCTTCATTTAATCTTCTCGCGCGCGCTGCGGTGGAAGCACCGGCTGCAACACCTCCAATAATTACAATTTTCAAAACTACCCCCTTAAATTTTATGAGTGATCCATTTGCGAGACTTGTCTAATTCTTTCAGCAGGTCTTGCTAACTGTTCGATCAAATATTGTTTAAAAGCATCATCATAATCTTGATTTTTTAACGCTTCATTCATGCAAAAAAGCCAAGCATCTCTTTCTTCTTCACCTATGATTAAATGCTTATGTACCATTGGTATGGAAATACCTCCATATTTTGGTCCGTATTCCTTTGGGCCACCCAGCCACCCCATCAAGAATAATGATAGCTTATCTTTGATTGTATCTAAATCTTCTTTATGCATTGCACGAATATGCTGACCCTGCTTTAAGGTTTCCATTTGATGATAAAACTCATCAACCAGTTTTTTTATTCCAGCCTGTTCACCTGCTGCTTTATATGATGTATCTAATGTGCCGTAATTATTCATAAGGTAGTTCTCTTAATAATTAAATTATTTCATGGTCTTCCGGTGGATATATACGATATATACTTCGCACAAACACGGATGAACGAAGTATATTATAGAATAAGACTACCAATCATAACTCAGCGTTGCATAAAAATTTCGACCAACACCTGGTAAATGTTCACCAACTGCGGTTCCATCATTAGCTGGATTTCTATTTAAACCGCTCAGATGTACTCGGTAAGACTCATCAAGTACATTTTCTATCCCAAAGCCTATTTGTAGTCCATTAATAGCATCATGTTGAGGCCGATATTGGACACGTAAATTCCAGATAAAATACCCGGGTGTAGCAACTTCATTATTATAATTAGAGGTTTCATTTTGATCATCGAATGCAATTATTTCTGATCCTGCAAGCCATTTATCAGTATCATAAAAAATGCCAACACGACCATTAAGTGGAGCAATACGATAAAGATTATCAGTGACATCATCTCGTCTACCTCTCACATAGCTGATCATTGCATCAACTTTCCAGTCTTCAAGAAAACGAAAGCCTCCTTCTAAATCGAAACCGTATAAATAGGCATCTACATTGGTGTATTCCAATGATGTATCACTAATTGCTAACGCAGCTGCATTTTGAGTAGGTGTTCCCTGAATATAGTCTTCAACATAGCGATAAAAAATTCTAGGCATTATATATGATGAATCTATTTGCCAACTAAACCCTAATTCAGCTTGATAAGATACTTCGGGTTGTAGTTCGATATTACCAATATAATTCCGGCCATCAGCTAAGCCACCTGTCGCATTAAGCGGCAACCAAAGATAACGTTCTTGATAGGAAGGTGAACGGGTTTTTCTACCAAAGCCTAATTCTACATCCATATCAGAATTTAAATGATGGGTTAATATTGCAACTACATCTACATTCAGATCTTCTTTATCATGTTTTTTGGCGTTAAAGGAATTTGCTAATTTTTCACCTGCTTTACCAGCGACAAAGGGGCCTGCTGTCCCTCCAATATTTTTTGCATCCATCCTGATCCAGTTAAGGCGTGTTCCTAGTTCTAGTTCCCAATCTTGGGCTACTTCACCATTCCACTCTGCAAATAAACCATACCGATCTCTTTCTACATCATTAAAATTATTGATGCTAAAGGCTGAATTAAAAGGATTAGTTATTTGAGCATCATGCTCGACATTATCCGCATCGGTTCCAATCAATAAATTGCCATTATTTAATGGAATATCCATGCTGACTTTATAGCCAAACCCTCTGGCTGTGTTGTTAGATTGGCGACGTTCAGGGGCTGGAATAGTACCACGTAAAGTATAATTATCCATTCTATGTTGAATATCTTGATAAGAAAATTCAGTATTAACTTCATACTTATCAGCCAGCATTCCTTTATAATTAAAATTTGAAACACCACCTCTGGAATAAATAATATCCATAGGTAAAGAAGGAGTTCCCGTCGTATGTGTATCGTTAAAGTTATAACCTAAGTCAAATTCATGATCCTCATCATCAGTACGATAACCATATCCTAATGCACCGGCATTTCTTTCATGACTGGTATCTACATTTAGTCCTCCATCCCAATCGTAATTTCCTCCTTCTTCACGGCTACCCCCAAGACGAAACTTATGGTTTTTATTGGCAATATTGGCGAATAAACTTGTATAATAACCACTATTTACAGAGTTGACTCCATTGGTTGTTTTACCAGTAAATTCAATACCGTCTTCGCTAGCAAATTCACCTCGACGCGACCTTTGTATTATGCTTCCCCCCATCGTTTCAATACCACTACTAACAGAAGCTACTCCACGTTTAATACTCATAGTTTCTGTTAAGGATGTGGGTACATGACTCAGTGGGGCATCCATAGCATTTGCACAAGCTGATTTATAAGTTGCACCATCTGAGTTGACATTGACTCTATCACCAAATAATCCACGATATTGGGCTATACCAGATAAAGGGCCGTTAGAATTAACATTTGCGCCGGGTACTCTTTGTAACAAAGCAGCGGCATCATTAACTCCTCCCATGCTGGGCTTAACCCCGACTATATCTGAAGATAAAATATCTCCTTCTATAATCATTGGAGGTAGCATTTCTGTCTCTGCATCTTCCAGGTTTAATGCGAAAACAGCGGGTGATAAATTTAAGAGTAGACTTGTACTGACTAGTCTTAAGTTTCTATGTTTCATTTTTATACTCCTTAAAAAAACTTTATGTACTTAATTAAACTTTAAAGGAATATAATGAAAAACTAATTGATAATTATCAATTGACGATGTCCTTGGTGGTCAGTATGTGAGTGTATTAGTGTGACGGAATATTTATTGCTTAAAATCGAATTTTTGTTAATAAGCCACTATTTTTGAGGTAAACAGGTTATATAACACCATAGAGCAGAAGAATGGCTAGGCTAAATAACATTGTTTTGTTATTAATTTCAGTCAAAAATTTTTTATAATTTTTTAGCGTAACAATTGAGTCAGTTAAATATTCATGAGAAGCATTACTATTAAACAAGCATGGGATGGAGGTGAAAAATGTCTACACTGTTCCATTCGTAATCTGGCTTTGTTTGCAGACTTACAACAAGATGACTTTAATCTATTACATCAGCCAATTAATGAATATTCGATATCTGTAGGGGATGAGTTATATACAGAAAAAGACAAGGCTCACTTTGTTTTTACCATCCGTTCAGGAATGATCAAATTAGTTCATTATTTAGAGAATGGAAATTACAGAATTGTTCGCTTATTGAGACCGGGTGATCTTGCTGGTATTGAAGCTTTAAATGGTTCTAGATATCTGCATCATGCAATTGCTCTGCAAAATACAGAAGTATGTCGTATACCTGTTGAAGTCATTGAACAGTTGAATTCTAATACGCCCCATTTATATAAACAATTAACAGCGAGCTGGCAAAAAGTACAAAGTGATGCCGATGTTTGGCTAGTTGAACTTACTGTAGGCAATTCAAGACAAAGGGTAGCTAATTTGCTTTTATATTTGGCTGATTTTAGTGAAGAGGGTTCTTTTTATCTTCCTACTAGAGAAGATATAGGTGCGCTATTAGGAATAACCACAGAAACAGCAAGTCGAATAATTGCTGAATTCAAACGATTAGGTTTTTTACAGATAGAACGACAGGTGGCAAAAATAGATAAATCTAAGTTTTAAGTTACTAAAATCGGCATACACGGCGGTTCTCTGTAAAAATAATTGAAGAGAGACTGAAATCTTATTTTTTAATAAATACAGATAAATACAAATAAATATAGACTATTGTTGGTTTGTTGTTGATAGATAAAAACTGTTAGTTCTAGGTGGTAAATATGGTAAGAGGTATAATTGCCAGCCAAATTTCTTAGACTACTCGAGAACCATGATGTTAAATATAAATAAGGCTTTATTCAAACCCTTAAGTTTATTTTTATGCGTTACATTAGCGTTTGTTTATCTTAGCGCGTTTGATACAAACTCAGTTGATTTAAAAATTCAGAATCCTAAATTAACTAATAATAAAGACATTTTAGTTAAAAAGAAATCAACTCATAAAACTGAATTAGCCAATCTGACACAATCTAATAAATCGAAGGCAGAAAAGAAAGATAAAGTTATTGTCTTTGATGAATCAGAAGGAGTGGTTCCGTTAAATGATCAAACGACTGTTATACGGCACAGTAAATCAAGGGATGATTGGGAAAGAAAACGTTTTGCAAGAAATAAAAGCCGAACAACATCATGGACTGAGGTTCCAAGTGCAGAAGGAAAAATAAAATTACCTTTTCCTGCACCACCTTCAGCATCTTTAGAAAAGAGCGCAAAATATGTTTCGACAGTTGATTTTATACTTAACTCATTAGCGACGATTTTCCTTCCAAATACTGCTCAGGCAGCTCCTGTTCTAAATACTCAAATTGGCAATATAACTATTGATGGCGATTTATCAGATTGGTCTATTGACGACCGGATCAACTTGCCACTTGATTTGCCACCGTATTTAGCTGCTGGAGATGAGTTATATGGTAAATATGTTGCCTCACCAACGCCCACTTACATCATAGCTCTTAAATCCACAGGAGTTTCACTAGGACCAAATACAACTTTTTGGCTAAATACTGATAAAAATGCCACAACAGGTTTTTTGATATGGGGGCAATATGGAGGTGCTGAATATTTTGTTAATATTCATAGTGACGAAAAACCCCACCTTTACGACAAAGATTTTGGTTGGGTTTCAAGTTTAAATCATGCTTTTAGTTCAGATCAGCATATTGTTGAAATTGCTATTCCTGCTGCATCTTTAGGTTTAGGTTCTAGTTCTCAATCTATTGATATTTTAGGAGACATCAACGATAGCCTGTTTTTATTCCCTCAAGACTACACCTCTGGCGGTCAATATACAATTTCAACTTCTACGACTACGTTGCCTCCAAGAACAAACTTAAGTAAGCGTGTTGGAATTGTCTACGGAGAAGCGACAAAAAATAATTTTTTTGGAGATAAGACTTATTCTCAGCTCTTTATGTCCCTACAACACCAGGCTATGATGGCTGGGATATCTTTTGATCTATTAACGGAAGATGATCTGACTAATATCAATAATCTGGTTAATTATGATGCACTGATTTTTCCATTTTTTTCTGATGTTCCTTCAGATAAAATGAAACAGATTCATGATACGTTGTATAAAGCAGTTTATGATTACGGTATTGGTATTATTACCGCTGATGATTGGATGACAAATACTGAAACCGGTGCTAGTTTATCTGGCGATGCTTATCGAAATATGAAGCAACTTCTAGGGATTGGACGAGTAACAGGTGAAGGTCCCGTTAGTATTTCACTTTCTGCACAAAATACTTCACATTCAGTAATGAAGGGCTATACCTCGAATGAGCTGATCAAATCTTATGACAGAGGTTGGTATAGTTATTTTCAGGCAGTCCCTGGACAGGAAACGGAGTCATTAGCTAAACAATCAGTGACGGGTTCTAATTCTGGTAGTTACCCCGCTGTATTAGCAAGCATTACTGGAGGACGAAATGTTCATTTTGCTACACTTGGGTTTATGGCTGATACCAACTTGGTATGGCAGGCATTACAATGGGT
>CAZZIX010000076.1:0-3068 GCA_964654345.1 uncultured Methylomarinum sp. | reverse complement strand
CTACACTTGGGTTTATGGCTGATACCAACTTGGTATGGCAGGCATTACAATGGGTTGTATATGGAGATGAAACGTCAGTTGGATTAAAAATGGGGCGTGCTAAAAATCTCTTTGTTTCACGAAATGATATGGATATTACTAGTGAAAAAGAATTGATACAAGATGTTCATGTCCCTCTTTATAACTTATTGAAAGATTGGAAAAGAAAATATAATTTTGTTGGTTCTTACTTTATCAATATTGGTAATGATCCGGCAAATGGGTTATGGACAGACTGGAATGTTTCAGGTCCTTTATTTGAAGACTACATTAGTCTAGGTAACGAAATTGGTACCCATTCCTGGACACACCCTCATTTTACTGATCAATTAAGTTCTAGCCAGATTGAGTTTGAATTTAATCAATCTATGAATGAAATAAGCGCTGAATTAAACTATAAAACATGGAATAATCAGAATATTCGTGGTGGTGCAGTACCAGGTGCTCCTGAAGGCCTGAATACTGCAAATGAGATTGCGCAGTATCTTGATTATTTAACGGGTGGTTATTCAAGCAGCGGTGCTGGCTACCCAAGTGCATTTGGTTATCTCACCCCTAATGATAATAATGTTTATTTAAGCCCGAATATGTCATTTGATTTTACCTTGATTGAATTTGGCGTACCTGTTGGTTATCCTGCTGTTCCCGTACCACTAAGTGCGGAAGAGGGCGAGCAATTTTGGGCAAATGAATTTGATACATTGATGAACCATGCATCTCAACCAATTATTCATTGGCCTTGGCATGATTATGGTCCAACTATCTCAGCTGACCCTATATCAGGTAATGGTTATACAGTTGCAATGTTTGAAAACACAATTGCTAAAGCCTATAACGCAGGCTCAGAATTTATTACCTCTGCTGATGTGGCTCAACGTATTAATACCTTTAAAGACTCATCGTTAACAGTTGACTCTGTAGGGTCTACTATTACGGCTACAGTAAATACCAATAACGTAGGTAATTTTTCATTAGCAGTAAACACTAAGCCAGGCCAAGTGATTCATAGCGTAGATGGTTGGTATGCATATAATGATGATCATGTTTTTCTTAATGATAATGGTGGAACTTATACGATTCAATTGGACACATTTAGTGAGTCAAACACTCATATTTCTAAACTACCGATGCGGTCTAAATTAATTGATTTAAATGGTGATGGAGATAATCTTAATTTTACTTTTGAAGGAAAAGGCTGGGTAATTGTTTCTCTTAATAATTATTATAGGTCGTATAGGTATTACGGAGTAAGATATGGTAGAGTTTTAGGGTATAAAAAAGTAGCTTTGTATTTTGATAATAATAGAGCGCATTCAATTTCAATAGTTCGTTAAACTAAATATAAGAATGCCCCTTGTTAGTATTAATTGGAACAAGGGGCAGCTCTTTTATCTCTTCACATTTTTTTAGAGTATTATGAGTTGCATGTATGGTTTTAGTGTAGCCACTTCATATTTCCTCAAAGTACGTAGTGGCCTTTTTCACCCAACATTCTCGCTAACTCTTTCTTCAGGCGTTATTTTCATCGTAAATATGTTCATCCGTTTTTGCTGCAGTAGTTTTCGGTTTTGAATATTTATTGATCCAGGTATGTATCGTGTTTGATTAAATCTCTCGCTGTTTTGAGCTATCGATTGTTCGGATTCAAGAGCTAATTTGACTGCTGACTCTTTAAATTATGAGGTATAGGTATTGGTTTTTTTGTTTGTTCATTCATTCATTATTAGACACACTTTTCCTTTTCAGGTTATTTTATATATATTGTGTGTCCGGTTTAGTGTAGCCACTTCATAAGTAGATTTTGTCCTTTCAATTGTTAGTAAAAGGCTTTGTATGAAATACCCTGGAAACAAGTGACTCATGAATAAATAAAAGTAATTACATTCTCTTTATTGGGGTTGTACTATTGTAAAAAATTTTTCTTAATTTCATCAATTCGTCGACGATTGGCACCAAAGTCTGAATGCCCAACGCGTGATGCAGATCTTAGGTGGATGACTTTTTCAGAGTCATCAATAATTATTTCAACATCATCTACAAACCTAAGAACTGAAGATTTAAACTCCACATGTAGATAGTTATCTTTTTCTTCTACAAGTTTTGTACGAGGCATAGCAAGAATGGTTTTTTTTATTTTTTGCATCGCGTTATCGCCTGATAATTTATAAGACAATGGTTCAATATGATGTGATTCCGAATCACTCTGGCTAGAAACACAGTTAGGTGAGTTGGGACATTGTTTAAGTTTCATGTTTGGTATTATTTTCTGGTTTGAAAAAGCAGAAACTGGAAGTGTTAATAATAAAAAAATGATTATATTGTGTTTAAAGATATGTTTCATGTTTTTATGTTTCATCTTGTCATTTAAATTAAGTATTTGCTTCTTTTCAATTAAAACCTGAAATGGAATCCCGTAGAACCATTTTGTCTGTTAATTCTTACAGAATGTCGATAATTTCTTTCGTTCCTCCAGTTGTTACGAGTAAAAGGGTTACGATTGTAGTATTCATATTATATCTCCAATAATTGTAGTGAGAGGTTTGATTTATGACCCACTCAAACATTGTAGCTATATTCTTTTAATTTGACAATATATTGTCATAATAGATGAAATATTAATGACCCATACACCCGAAGGAAATAAATTTACCAGCCTTTTACTAGAAGTTTTTAAGTTAAATGGACTGCTGATTCTTGAAGGTGACCGCATTACTAAAGAATTAAAATTAAGTAGTGCGCGCTGGAAAGTATTAGGTGCTTTAGCAGAAAAAAATGACTCGATGACTGTGCCAGCAATAGCAAAAAAAATGGGACAAACTCGACAGGCAGTACAAAGACTTGCTAATGAAATGGTGCGTGATGATTTACTCTTTTTTCAAAATAATCCCAATCATAAACGGGCACAACTGCTTAATCTAACGGATAAAGGAAAAGAGACTTTTAAAAAGCTTGAGAAAAAACAAATACCTTGGGCAAACAGTATTGCAAAAGGGTTTTCAGAGGCAGAGTTACAACAAGCATTAACTACA
>CAZZIX010000075.1:8321-10903 GCA_964654345.1 uncultured Methylomarinum sp. | reverse complement strand
GAGCTAGACGTTTACGCAGGGATTTCTCGCGAAACTGACTTTGGAGGAAGTTTACCATTCGCCATAGGTTATGACCTTGGTGTACTACATTATGAGTACACAGCTTCGTCTGCTAGCGACTTTACTGAGATATATTTTGGAGGATCCATTTCTCCTTTTGAAAACTTTAATTTTAGTACTTACTATTATTATGGTTTAAAAATAAACCATAATAGACCAGGGGAATATACTGATATATCTGCTGACTACACATTCTTCCCTGACTCGCCTGGATCTTTCACTATTCTTGCACACGGCGGCTATTATAACCAAAAAGATACCGCAAATTTAGGCGATGATTATTGGGACTGGAAAGTCGGTATAGCAAAAAATATTGCAGGGTTTAATTTTGAAGTTGCTTACTTTGATACAGATAACGAAGGCGGCGGTGGCGTTTACGGAGGAAGCCAAAGCTTAAATGACGGCAGAGTTGTTGCTACCATATCTAAAACTCTTGGCGACCAAGCCTCAGGCATGATACCTGATTCTATTGACGCTAGCGCAAGTGTTGCATTAACTACAGATTATGTTTGGCGTGGTGTATCGCAAACAAACAATGAGCCTGCTATCCAAGGATCGTTTGATGTTGCGCATGACTCTGGACTCTATGTTGGCGCATGGGCATCAAGCTTTGAGCTTGAAAACCATGCCAGCATGGAGTTAGATGTATACGGTGGCTTTTCAAGAGAAACTGACTTTGGCGGCACCCTTCCTTTTGGACTAACTTATGATTTAGGTGTTCTACGCTATGAATACACCTCGTCTGCCAAATCAAACTTTACTGAAATATATGCTGGAGGATCAATTGCTCCTGTTGAAAACCTCAACATTAGCACTTACTACTATTATGGGTTAAAAATTGAACACACACACCCTGGTGAATACACAGATATGGCGATTGATTATACTTTACCTGAATCGCTAGGTAGCCTTACTTTACTTGGACATGCTGGTTACTATAATCAAAAACAAGGATTAGATAACTACTGGGACTGGAAAGCCGGTGTAGCCAGAGATTTTGGCCCATTTAACATTGAAGTAGCTTATACAGATACTGATGACTCAGAAGCTTTCAATTCTGATGGCAGACGTCTGGATGAATCAAAAGTTGTCGCTACATTATCAGCTACTTTTTAATCACCCTAATGATCTATAAAAACGGGGCTTAATGCCCCATTTTTTTGCCCTATCAATTAAAAAAATGGTAAGGTTACAAAGTTTTTCCAAAAAACAAAAAAATAATAACTAACACAACAGGAGACAAATTAAATGTCAGTAGAAAATGTGCTAAAAATGATTCAAGAAAACGATGTCAAATTTGTTGATTTTCGTTTTTGTGATACTCGCGGTAAAGAACAACACGTTACCTTCCCCGCACATACAATTGATGAAGATACTTTTGAAGAAGGCAATATGTTTGATGGTTCTTCAGTTGCTGGCTGGAAGGGAATCAATGAATCAGATATGATTCTAATGCCAGACCCTTCAACTGCGGTTTTAGATCCATTTTTTGATGATACCACTTTGATTTTGCGTTGCGATATTATAGAGCCCAATAACATGCAAGGCTATGAACGTGACCCTCGCTCAATAGCAAAAAGAGCAGAATCTTATATGCAATCTACAGGGATTGCTGATACCGCTTTTTTCGGCCCTGAAAACGAATTTTTTATCTTTGATGATGTCCGCTGGAACTCTGACATGGGTAGCTGCGGATACAAAGTTGATTCTGAAGAAGCTGGTTGGAACTCTGAAAAAGCGTATGAAGATGGTAATATTGGGCATCGTCCTGGCGTAAAAGGCGGTTACTTTCCAGTTCCTCCTGTTGATTCTTTACAGGATATGCGCTCTGCAATGTGTCTAGTTTTAGAAGAAATGGGACAAACAACAGAAGTACACCATCATGAAGTAGCAACAGCCGGACAATGTGAGCTTGGCACTAAATTCAACACCTTAATAAAAAAGGCTGATGAAGTCCTAGAGCTAAAATATGTTGTAGCAAATATTGCTCACGCTTATGGTAAAACAGCGACATTTATGCCTAAACCGCTTGTAGGCGACAATGGTAACGGAATGCACGTTCACCAATCTTTGTTTAAAGGTGGAGAAAACCTCTTCTCTGGCGACTTATATGGTGGCTTATCTGAAACTGCGTTGTTCTATATTGGCGGTATTATCAAACATGCTAAAGCACTTAATGCCTTTGCTAACGCTTCAACCAATAGTTATAAGCGCTTAGTTCCTGGTTTTGAAGCACCTGTTATGCTCGCTTATTCTGCACGAAACCGCTCTGCATCAATCCGTATTCCTTTTGTTAACAACCCAAAAGGCCGTCGTATTGAAGTTCGTTTTGGCGATTCTACAGCAAACCCATACCTGTGTTTTGCTGCAATGTTAATGGCTGGCTTAGATGGGATTGAAAATAAAATCCATCCTGGCGATGCAATGGATAAAGATTTATACGATTTACCACCAGAAGAAGAAAAAGCAATTCCTCAAGTTGCCGTCTCTTTTGATGAAGCATTAAAAGCATTAGACGAAGA
>CAZZIX010000075.1:0-8221 GCA_964654345.1 uncultured Methylomarinum sp. | reverse complement strand
AACTGGCATATAAACTGCTGATACAATATTAACCTGACTTAACTCCAAAAATAATAGTGCATAAAAAGATACTTGCTCATTTAAACGAAGCTGTCTTATTATTTAACCGTGAATTAATACTGACTTATATAAACGCAGCAGGTGAAATTTTATTAGCAGATAGTGAAAAACATTTATTGGGTTTAAGAGCTAGCGTATTATTTAAGCGATCAGACCCTGCTTTACTAATTGACTTACAACAATGTTTAACTACATCTGAATCTCTAGTCGACAGAGAATTGAATTTAACTCACCACGAACAAGCAACAACTGTTAATTTTAGTGCCATACCAATATCTGAACACGGTGAACTCACTGAAATTCTAGTTGAGTTACAACAGGTCGACCGACAACTTCGTATAAGTAAAGAAGAACAACTTCTTACTCAGCAAAATACCAATAAAATGCTAGTTAAAGGACTGGCACATGAAATAAAAAACCCATTAGGTGGTATCAGAGGTGCAGCTCAATTATTAGATTATGAATTAGTAGATCTTGAACTAAAAGAGTATACACAAATCATAATTCAAGAATCTGATCGGTTAAAGTTGTTGATGGATAAAATGCTTGGCCCTAATAAGCCATTAATAAAAAACAACCTAAATATTCATGAAGTTTTAGAGCGCGTTAAACAATTAACAATTGTAGAAAAAGCTAACAATATACAATTTATTACTGACTATGACCCTAGCATCCCTAATCTAACAGCAGATAAAAATCAATTAATCCAGGCCTTTTTAAATATTATTCAAAATGCAGTTCAAGCAATGCTACAAGAAGGAAACATAACACTTAAAACACGCATCCAACGTTACATAACAATGGGACGAAAGATGAATAAATTAGCCGTAAAAATTGATATTATCGACAATGGCCCAGGTATCAAAGAGGAATTGATGGAACAAATTTTTTATCCTATGATCACCGGTCGAGCAGAAGGTACTGGCCTTGGCTTATCTATAGCACAATCTCTTATAAATCAACATGGTGGAATTATTGAATGTCAAAGCAAACCAGGACAGACTACTTTTTCAATCTACCTACCCGTGGAGATAGGCCATGTCAAATCCTAATGTAGTCTGGGTTGTTGACGATGATAAATCTATTCGATGGGTCATTGAGAAAGCCCTTGAAAAAGCATTAATTACGACTCAAAGCTTTACTAATGCTCAAGACTTACTCGAAGCTTTAAAAAATGATTTACCTGATGTACTTATTACCGATATTAGAATGCCCGGTATGAGTGGTTTTGACTTACTAGACAGAGTAAAGCTCCACTATCCAGATTTACCTGTTATCGTTATGACGGCTCATTCTGACTTGGACAGTGCAGTCTCAGCATTTCATGGTGGTGCTTTTGAATATTTACCTAAACCTTTTGATATTAATGAAGTTGTTGATGTTGTTCAAAGAGCAAGTTTACAAAGTAAACAAAAACAGAACGTAGATAACTTTGAAAAAGAACTTGTTAATGACACACCTGAAATAATTGGTGAAGCTCCAGCTATGCAAGAAGTGTTTCGTGCCATTGGTCGATTGGCTCGCTCACATATTACTGTGTTAATTAATGGAGAATCTGGCACAGGAAAAGAACTGGTCGCCAAAGCTTTACACCGCCATAGCCCTAGAAGTAAAAAGCCGTTTATCGCATTAAATATGGCCGCCATCCCAAAAGAATTAATGGAATCAGAACTCTTTGGCCATGAAAAAGGTTCTTTTACCGGTGCTCACGTTCGACGAGCTGGCAGGTTTGAACAAGCAAATAATGGCACTTTATTTCTAGATGAAATTGGTGATATGCCGGCTGAATTACAAACAAGATTATTACGTGTTCTTGCTGATAATGAGTTTTACCCTATTGGCTCTCATAGATCATTAAAAGTTGATGTCCGCATCATTGCAGCAACCCATCAAAACCTTGAAGCATTGGTTGAAAAAGGTTTGTTTAGAGAAGATTTATTCCATCGCCTTAATGTAATTCGCATTCATATCCCTCCTCTCCGTGATCGTCAACAAGATATCCCTGTTTTAATGCGTCACTTTCTTAATGTTGCTGCCACCGAGCTAGATTCAGAAGTTAAAACCTTAATGCCTGAAACAGAATTATATTTGAGTTCTTTACATTGGCCCGGCAATGTACGACAACTAGAAAATATTTGCAGATGGTTAACTGTAATGGCCTCTGGAAGAGAAATTCACCAAGATGACCTCCCTCCTGAATTAAGCCACCAAAAAAATGAAATAACTAATGAGTCTGCAGAGAGTTGGAAAAAATTACTGGAAAATGCAATAAAACAACAACTTCACCAAGGAAACCCAGAAGTTGCAAAATCAATCATATCTGAAGTTGAAAGCATTCTGATTAAATCAGCATTACAACACACATCAGGCAAAAGAAATGAAGCGGCTATATTATTAGGCTATGGAAGAAATACCTTAACTCGAAAAGTAAAGGAGCTAAATATAGAATAGCTATTTATAAGTACCCAAGTAAAATTAATTTAACAATTTTACTTGGGTACTTATACATTAGTTAAAATTCCTCTTGTAAATCAGTTCAATATCGTTACGAACTGATATCTATTGTGTGTGTGTGGACGGAGCAGAGTAAACTTTGAACAGGTTCTAAAAACTTTAGGCATATGGAAACAAATAACCAAACCTACTGATCTTTTTGTTCGCCATCAGCACTGTAACAATTGTTATGTAGCCTACTATGATCCTATTACTACAGCACTGATGACAAACAAAAAGTCTGCCCAATATTAGACAATTATTTATTTCCTGGCACCTTATTCTACTTTTTTATCTAAGGAATCACGGTATTTATCTCTAGAAAACTCAAAAAAGAAAAGGGATTTTTAGCTGTTAAGTGAATACTTTGGGTATAATAGTCATTCCTGAAAAACAAACACTTTGTAAATCATTGATTTTACAACAATTGAGATTTGTTTTTATGGGAAGTTCAAGAAATGATGCTGTATTATTAAGAAACAATTGAAAGCTTTGCTTTAAATAATTGTTAAATCAGTATGTATATTTTTATTTATTTATTACGGGGAATTTTATGTTAAAAAAAATCACTTTTGCTGTTGTAGTTGCTGGATTATTAGCAGGTTGTGCTCAAGGTTTATCACCTGTTGGTGTTGGTCTGATTACTGATGTCAAAGGCCCCATTACTGCGACTGGAGCTACTGGCAGTAAAACAGGGACTGCTTGTGCAAACACAATACTTGGCTTGATTAATGAGGGTGATGCATCAATTGAAGCAGCAAAAGCAGCTGGTGGTATTAGTGTTGTAGCATCAGCAGATTATCACACACAAGGTTTTTATCCATTTGTTGGTGAAACTTGTGTGATTGTTACTGGACAGTAAGTCAGTTACAAGAGCCCCTTCTACTTTTTTAGAGGATGCTCTATAAAAATAGGTCAAGTCTTGCATACGTTTATGCTATGCAGAGCTTGACCATTTTTATTTTATCACTTCAGCTTCCCTCATATAAAAACGGTTAATTTTATTCATCAAGTCGAAATACTTCACCATAAGTAGTGTCAACATCAAAATCATCCCAAACATAGACTGGTTGCGCAATGGGTTTTGTTGGAATTGGGAAGGTAATCAAATCCGCCACACCTGAAAATAACCTGCCAGCAGTGTTAAGTGTCCCTTTTGCTAATCCTCCAACTGCACCATAGGCAATATTGCTATCATTAGTTGTATTGATAATATTTTTAGGGATTTCTAAAACCGCTGTAAAAATATTACTTAGGCCATTTAGTGCCTTATTCCCAACTTTTGAGCCATAACTTTGTTGTTCTTCAGCAAAAAGACTGGAAGAGCTGAAGATTAAAAAGCTTGCAAATATCATTGAAAAAGTACTTTTTGTCATAACATGTCCTGTAATGTGTTTCGAAGAATTAGTTAAACAAAAGTATAGCAGAGCTTTTTTAATTTACTTTTTCAAAACTTTTGCAAAAGCATTAGCCATCGATCCTTGGGGCTCTACTTGCTGATTTGAATGACCTTTTTTGGGTTGACTAACTACCTGTTTTTTAAACTTAGGCTTAACATCTGTTGATTCATCCCTATTTTTTTTCATTGACAAAGCAATACGTTTACGAGGGATATCAACTTCCAGCACTTTTACCTTAACCATTTCGCCTGTCTTAACTACATCTCTAGGATCTTTAACAAAAACATCCGCTAAATGAGATATATGCACCAAACCATCTTGATGCACACCTATATCCACAAATGCCCCAAAGTTTGCAACATTAGTCACCACCCCCTCAAGCATCATACCTGCTTTTAGATCAGCCATTGTTTCAACACCCTCTTTAAATTGAACACTTTTAAATTCTGGACGAGGGTCTCGACCCGGTTTTTCCAACTCTTGAAGAATATCAGTTACAGTGGGTAAACCGAATGATTCGGTTGTATAGTTTGCTGCTTTCAGTCCTCGTAAAAACTGACTTTGACCAATGATTTTATCAATAGATTTGCCTGTATCTTTAATAATAGCATTAACCACTGGGTATGCCTCTGGATGAACAGATGATGCATCTAAAAGATTATCTCCAGACATAATACGAAGGAAGCCTGCTGCCTGTTCATAGGCTTTATCGCCTAACCTTGGTACTTTTTTAAACTGTTTTCGGTTATTAAACCGTCCGTTTTCATTCCTAAAAGTTACAATATTTTCACTAATACTCGCTGACAAACCAGAAACTTGTTTGAGTAATGAGGGAGATGCAGTATTAACGTCAACACCCACTGCATTTACACAGTCTTCAATAACCGCATCCAGACTTTTACCCAGTTGCACTTGATTAACATCATGTTGATACTGACCAACACCTATAGATTTTGGCTCGATTTTAACCAGCTCAGCTAGTGGGTCTTGCAGACGTCTCGCAATAGAAACAGCGCCTCGAATAGTGACATCTAAATCAGGAAATTCTTTTGCAGCCAGTTCAGAAGCCGAATAAACCGATGCTCCTGCTTCAGATACAATAATTTTGCTAAATTTTAAATCCTTATGTTGCTTCATTAAATCAGCAATTAACTGATCAGTTTCTCTTGAGCCAGTGCCATTTCCAATGCTAACTAAATCAACATGATGCTTTTGAATCAGTTTTGCCAAACTATTAATTGACTCATTCCATTGTTTTTTTGGTTGATGAGGATAAATTGTATCGTAATCTAACACCTTTCCTGTCGGATCAACCACTGCAACTTTCACCCCAGTGCGGATACCTGGATCAAGCCCCATCGTCGCCTTCGGTCCTGCCGGTGCAGCGAGTAATAAATCTTTTAAATTACTAGCAAACACTTTAATCGCTTCAAGCTCTGCTGCTTCACGTAATCTTAAGTTTAAATCCAGACTAATACGAGTGAATAATTTGACTTTCCATGCCAATCTAGCCGTTTCAGCTAGCCAGGCATCAGCTGAATTTGATGTATCTACCACATTAATATGTCTAGCAACTAATTGAGCGCATAACTGGTGCTCTTCTTTATCATCAAGACTTGGTTTTAAGGAAAGCGATAAAAAATCTTCATTTCTCCCTCTAAATAAAGCAAGTGCACGGTGGGATGGAATTTTTTTAATTGCTTCTTGATAGTCAAAATAGTCTTTAAATTTTTCGGCTTCTAAGACTTTATCTTTGACCACAGAAGAATGCATAATACCTTTATTCCAAATACGTTCACGTAGATCAGATAATAAAGTAGCATCTTCAGAAATACGCTCCATAATAATTTGTTTTGCTCCCTCCAACGCAGAAGTTACATCATTAATATCTTTATCTGCATTAAAATAGCTTTTGGCAATATTTTCTGGGATAACACTTCGGTCTTCAAGAATACTGTCAGCTAAAGGTTCTAACCCTGCTTCTCTAGCGATTTGAGCTTTAGTTCTGCGTTTGGGTTTGTATGGCAGATATAAATCTTCCAATAAAGTTTTAGTTTCAGCCTGATTGATCAATGCGTCTAACTCAGTCGTTAATTTCCCTTGAGAAGAAATGCTTTCAAGAATGGTTTTCCTACGACTATTTAACTCTCGAAGATAAATTAGACGTTCTTCAAGCACTCTTAACTGTTGATCATCTAGGCCTCCTGTCACTTCTTTTCTATATCGAGAAATAAAAGGAACCGTTGCTCCTCCATCCAATAACTCAACAGCCGCATTGACTTGTTTTATACTGGCAACTAATTCTTCTGCTATTTTTTGGATAACGTCCATTCTATGATTTCTTAAGCTAAATTATAAAAAAACGCATTGTACCAGTAATAATAAATAAAAATATGTCTGGGTGTTTTTTATAAGTCCTTGCGGTAGAATAATTTTTTATTCAAATAATATTGAAACATAATGAAAGAAAGAGCTCGTCGACAAGGAATTGTTCTGGTACATACTGGAGAGGGGAAAGGAAAATCATCAAGTGCTTTAGGCATGGTTTTTCGAGCAGCAGGCTGGGGGATGAAAATTTGTGTAATTCAGTATATAAAAGGTCAATGGCAAACTGGTGAACAGAAGGCAGCTGAACGTTTTGATAATATTGAATGGCATGCTCTAGGTGATGGATTTACGTGGGATACTAAAAATCCAGAACAGGATATTGAAACAAGTCGAAAAATTTGGGAATTCAGTAAACAAAAAATTTTATCTCAAGAATATGATTTTGTTTTACTGGATGAAATTAATTATTGTTGTGGATATAACTGGATAAGTGGTGAAGAAATTGCAACCTTTATTTCTAACGAAAAGCCCGCTTGGATGCATTTGGTCTTAACTGGGCGGAATGCTGCAGCAGAAGTTATTGAAGTAGCCAATACAGTAACAGAAATGCAAAAAGTCAAACATGCTTATTCTCAAGGCATTAAAGCAGAACAAGGGATTGAGTTTTAATTGATGTACAGCCGGTTTAAGGGTACAATTAATTGGTATGTTAGTTTTTTATAATGTAATTATAAAAAGAATAAAAAAACAATTTAATAACTGGGAGAAAGATATGGGTAATGCACAGAAAATGATGATCGCAGTTGCTTGCGTTTTTGGCATTGGATTCCTTATGGTTGGCTCTAATAAAGAACAAAGTAACGAAGACAGAAAATCCGCCGCAATGGTTAGAGACGTAGCAAATATGCAACGTATAGCCCATAAAAAATGTCCTGACTTAATCAAGGAGCATACAGGAACTCGAATTGCTTCATTAGTTTCAAGATCGGAATCTGACAAAGCAACCTACCTGACTTTAGAATGGCTAGGTGAGAAAGGTGAGAACTTTAAAAAAGCAACCTGTACATTATCAGTTATCCATGGCGGAATTTCAAAATTAGTGATTGACGATAAAGTAATAATTGACAAAGATTCTGAATGATTTTTTTATCTAGGCTAAGTGGTAGAATTAATCATATAAGCTAACTCTTTCCATTTAGCTTATTTAACTTAGGCCACATGGATGTGGCTGATTAATTATAAAGTGCTTTCAAAAAAAGTATGTAAGATAAATATCCTATTTGAAATTCTAATTTAGTATCAAAGTTCACAAAATATAAACTTCGAATACTTCCCTCGTATTAACTTAATCGCCTTGTATCTAGTGGTTCATCATCTAAAGTCCTCTCTATAAAGTAATTTATTTCAATTACTCTTTTTGAAAAAACGACCTTACCAAAATAATCAACTAACTTTATAACTATCTATAGGACACCTCTATTAATTGATGAATGGAAATATTGAGTCTACTATTAATAGAGATACCCTATAATAATTTAAATACATTTTTCTTTCGGATGTTATAGAATTCACATTCCGAAAATGGTTCACACCATGACAAATACAACAATAAAAGAAATATTTACGAGAGGATAGAAAGGTATGGCAAAGACAGAAAACAAAGGCATTTTAAAAACCTGGAAAGATGACCGAGGTTTTGGGTTTATAAAACCAGATGATGGAAGTGATGATCTTTTTATTCACATTTCCGCATTACATGAAATGTCAAGACGTCCTTACCGAGGAGACATCATTTATTATCAAGTTGAACATGGTAGTGATGGTAAATCAAAAGCAATTAATGCTAGTATCGAAGGGGTAGAAATACATTCTAGACAAAAAGGAAATAGTAAAAAGTGGCTTTGGATTACTGCCATTATTTTGGGTTTATTAGGTATTGC
>CAZZIX010000074.1:0-10922 GCA_964654345.1 uncultured Methylomarinum sp. | reverse complement strand
TCTTTAAAAGAAGATAAAAAACGTTTTAACCAGCTTGCTGTAAGATTGTAGCGTAAAGGGTGAGCGACAACCGCAACGCCACCAGATTGGTTGATCCAGTCAATGGCTTTGGGTAAATCTGCCCAAATTGTTGATACAAAGGCAGACTTCCCTTTGCCTAAATAGCGGTCAAAAGCTTGTTGTCTGGTCGATACATAATGTTCAGAATATAAATAGTCAGCAAAGTGGGAACGGGTAATCATTCCTCCATTTGCAGCTTTAACGACTGCCTCATAGGCATTTGGAACACGTTTTTTTTTAAGTTTCTGGGCGATTTTTTTTGCTCGTTCTGTCCGAAGGTCTTGTAATTTTTGAATCCCTGAGATTAAGATAGTATTGGTGGGGTCAATATTTAAACCAACAATATGAAAACATTTGTTCTCCCATGTTGTAGAAATCTCAATGCCAGGGATAAAATTGATGTCACTTGATTCAGCCATTTTTGCGGCTTCTTCTTGGCCATTAATGGTATCGTGATCTGTTAATGCAAGCGATGTGACGCCTTGTTGTTTTGCTCGCTGTACAACTTCTGTAGGACTTAATGCGCCATCAGATGCTGTTGAGTGACAATGTAAATCAAATTTTTCTTGCATTGTAAAATTGTTTTTAGGTAGATATATCTGTTAACTTTAAAGTATAGAAAAGAAATAAAAAAAATTATTGATATTCACCATAAAGTTTCGAATATAGACCACTATTTTTAATTAGAGTTGAATGATTGCCTTGTTCACAAATTTTACCGTCTTCAAATACATAAACGTGATCAGCTTGTTTAACTGCGCTTAAGCGATGGGCAATAATAATAGTTGTTCTTCCGCTTAAAAAATCGGCCAAAGCGCTGTGTAACTTTTTTTCTGTTTCTGTATCAAGTGCGGAGGTCGCTTCATCTAATATTACAACACTAGGATTAGCAACAATCATTCTAGCAATGGCAAGCCGTTGTCGTTGCCCTCCAGACAAGCGCATACCCTGCCTGCCAACAATAGTATCAAGACCTATATCAAGTTCTTTAATAGCATCTTTAAGTTGAGCAATTTCTAATGCATTCCACAATTTGCTATCCGCTATGTTTCTTCCCAGTGTTAAATTTGCTCGCACGGTATCATTAAATAACGCGGGTTGTTGTAAAACAGTTGCAACATGTTCTCTTACAACATCTAACCCAATTTGGTCAATTGGCACATCATTAAAGTAGATCATACCCTCTGTAGGAGGGTACAAGCCAATAATTGCTTGAGTTAGCGTAGATTTTCCTCCGCCACTTGCACCCACCAAGGCGACTTTTTCTCCAGCAGGGATAGAGAGGTTTATGCCGTTTAATATAGGTTCTTCTTTATAGCTAAAATGAAGGTTTTTAATGTTGACTGAAACAGTTCTCGTGTTTTCGAATGGGTTTTTAAGATGTGGGTATTGTGGCTCTTGATGTAAGGCGCAGAGTTCGTTAATTCTACTTAGCGCTGCCTTAGCAGCAAAAAACGAATGCTGTATTCCTAAGATTTCTTGTACTGGCGCCATCATAAACCAAAGATAACCAAAAACTGCCAGCATTTGGCCAATACTCAAGTCTGAATATAGCACCATAAACATGGCAGTTGCTCTAAAAATATCAAAACCCACTAAAAAAACCAGAAAACTAAGGCGCGAGGCAGTATCGCTCTTCCAGGAAAATGCTGTTGAACGGTCCTTAACTGTTCTTGCTGACTCGATTAGTTGTTGGCAATAGTGATTTTCTCTATTACTTGCACGGATTTGATGAATTGCTTCTAATGTTTCTGTTAAAGACTGTTGAAAAATACTGTAAGCTGAACTTTCTTTTGCTTTAAGGTCTTTAATACGAGAACCAATTTTTTTTGCAATATAAATAACTAAAGGGTTAAGTAATAAGATAAAAAGACCTAGTTGCCAATGCATCCATAATAAAATAATTGCTGTACCCACAACAGTCAGGCCGGCGATGAGTAGCCTGCTAATGGTCGATCCAATGAATGCGTCTAGCGTGCCAAGATCAATTACCATGTGGGAAACAACAGCACCGGTTCCAAGGCTTTCGTATTCTGACATGGAAATTTTTTGTAAACGATTAATTAAATCTCTACGAATACGAAAAATTACATCTTTAGATATGATTGTAAACTGTCGGCCTTGAATAATGTTGAATAGGATAGAAAGAAGCCGAAGTATTAAACTAACAATTAAGATAGCAACAATATAGGCAATGGGGGTTTGCCATTCGCTTGGAATAATTAGATTAAGAGATTCGGTTATACTAGCAGGGTTTTTAAGTAATACTTCATCAACAAGTAGAGGCATTAATAAAGGGACAGGGACACTGGCTAGCGTTGCAAGAACTGCAATTAAATGTGCCTTAATTAATTGTTTTTTATGCTTTAATGCAACCTTAAAAATGTAGTCCCAAGTATAGTTAATTTGGTTTTTATCTGGATTTAAAGAACTATTATTGGACACTGTTGTATATTCTATAAACTGGATTAAACTTATCATTATAAACAGTCTTGAGGCGTATGGGAAAACAACCTCCTAATTTATAAGTAATATTATGTTTGAAACCACTAAAATAATTATATTTTTTCTGATTTTTGTATTGCCAATACAAGTCTTAGGTGTCGCGAAATCATCATTACAAAAACAAAGAGAAAAGTATGTTCTAGCAGAAAAATTGATTGCTAAGGGCAAGGATCGCCTGTTTTTTAAACAGATAAAGTCTATTAAAAATTATCCTTTATATCCTTATATTCAATATCAATGGCTAGTAGAAAACCTGGATCACAAAGATAAGGTTAAAGTATTTTTAAAACAGTACAGAAGAACTCGTTATGCGCGCCCATTAAAATATAAATGGCAAATTTATCTGGCAAAAAAGAATCTTTGGTCAACTTATATTAAACATTACAAAGCAAGTAAGAATACTAAATTACAATGTTATTATTTGTGGGCAAGATATAAAACAGGTTATAAAACAACGTCTATAAAAGATGCAAGGAAGTTATGGGTTATTGGTCGGTCACAACCTAAAGAATGTGACCCTATTTTTAAAGTATTGACGGACTCTCCTTATTTTACTAATAAGTTAATTTGGCAACGGTTTAGAGCCGCTTTATCAAAAGGAAATGTTCGCTTGGCAAAATATATTAAACGGTCTTTAAGTAAAGCAGAGCAGAAGAAAACTAAACTTTGGCTGAGAATTCATGCAAAACCTTCCCGTGTTGAAAATATCAGGCTTGTAAAACAACATGCCCATTCACATCTAATTTTTGCTCATGGTATAGAGCGATTATCAAGAAGAGATATCGTTAAAGCCGTTCATATTTGGGACTCTGGAAAAAAGCATTTTAAAGTTGAAAAGAAAAAGAGACGATTTATTGAACGAAAGTTAGCAATGGCCCTTGCTTTAGATAGAAAAAAAACTGCTTATAGCCGCTTGGATCGACTACCGAAACTTGATGAAGAAGCAAAGCAGTGGAGGGTAAGAGCGGCTTTAAGATCATTAGATTGGCCGCATGTCAAACAGTCAATTGCTAAACTAAGTAAAGAATCTAAAAGTAAAGAGCGGTGGAAATATTGGTTGGCTCGATCATTAGATGAAATAGGTCAAAGTGAAAAAGCTAAAAATATTTATGCTCAGCTGGCAAAAGAAAGAAGTTATTATGGCTATTTATCAGCTGATAAGATTAAGAAAAAATATCAATTAGCCAATAATCCAGTTCAGGTTTCTAAAAAAATACTGGATACATTTAAACAAAAAACTGATTTTCGTATGGTTGCAGAATTAATTGAAGTTAATCAAATTGATGAGGCTAAAAGACAATGGTGGTATTCAGTCAATAAATTAAGCAAAGCAGAAATATTAGTGGCTGCAAAATATGCACAACAGCTACAATGGAAGCAAGTGCCTATTTATACTATTGCAAAAGCTAAATATTGGGATGATGTGCCGTTAAGGTTTCCGTTGGCTTATCAACATCTTGTCAATAAAAACGCAGAGTTACAAGATTTAAATCCAGCAGTTATTTATGGGTTGATACGACGTGAAAGCGCATTTAATGAAAATGCTCAATCACCTGTTGGAGCAAGAGGGTTGATGCAAATTATGCCAAGAACGGGTCGCCAAATTGCTAAAAACCTAAAAGAAAAATGGCATAAGAAAAAAAGTTTATTTAATCCTGAAATTAATCTTAAATATGGTTCTTATTATTACAAAAAAATGCTGAATCAGTTTAATGGCAACTATGCATTAGCGGCAGCAGCTTATAATGCAGGACCTCATCGAGTAAAACGTTGGTTACCTGAAGAACAAGCATTGGCAGCAGATATATGGGTTGAAACAATTCCATATAAAGAAACTAGAGGCTATGTTTCTGCTGTTTTAACGTATGCATTAATATATCAAAAACAATTAAAGCAAAATGTTCTGACTATGGACGGTTTTATGGGACGAGTTTTTTCGAGTGAAAAATTGGTAAAACTGTAAATATATAAATGTGGGTATCTCTATTAATTGTGGATGAGGAAATTGAGAGCCAAAATATTCAAGATCAAGGCGAAATTTGCACGTAATAACAGGCTATTGCGAAGGATTTCAACGCAGAGATTGGATATTTGGACTCAATTTTTCCATTCATCAATTAATAGAGGTACCCATGTATTATTAATCTGATTAAAAGATAGCTCAACTAATAATTTCCGTCATTAGAGTGTGCAAGGTATAATAGTCTTATATTAATTATAAGAAATAGCTTGGTATAGACTCAATGGAAAAACAGCATAGTTTTACGCGTGATGAATTATTAATGTCTGGAAGAGGTGAATTATATGGCCCAGACAATGCGCAACTCCCCCTTCCTAATATGCTAATGATGGATCGTATTACCCATATTTCTGAGGAAGGTGGAAAACATGGGAAAGGTGAAATTATTGCTGAACTTGATATAAGCCCTGATTTATGGTTTTTTGATTGTCATTTTCAAGGTGATCCGGTCATGCCTGGTTGTTTGGGGCTCGATGCCATGTGGCAATTGATTGGCTTTTATTTATGCTGGCTTGGTGGGCCAGGTAAGGGACGAGCCTTAGGATGTGGAGAAGTGAAATTTTCTGGACAAGTTTTGCCGACTGCAAAAAAAATAACTTATAAAATTGACCTAAAGCGTGTGATTATGCGTAGATTAGTCATGGGAATCGGTGATGCTACGATGGAAGTTGATGGTAAAGTAATCTATGAAGCTCATGATTTGAGAGTTGGTTTATTTACTTCTACTAAAGACTTCTAAGGTTGCATAATGAAAAGAGTTGTAGTAACAGGGTTAGGTATTGTTTCAAGTATAGGTAACAACCGGAATGAGGTTGTAGAGTCTCTAAAGCTAGGTCGTTCAGGTATTGTCCATTCGGATATATATGAAGAAATGGGCTTTAGAAGTCATGTCCATGCACCGATAAATATTGATCTGGATGAGTTTATTGATCGAAAAGTAAAGCGGTTTATGGGTGATGGGGCTGCTTTCAATTATATTGCAATGCAACAAGCAATTGATGACTCTGGTTTAACGGAAGAGAAGGTGTCTAATTTTCGTACTGGTTTAGTGATGGGTTCTGGCGGCCCATCAACTTCAAATCTGGTTCAATCGGCGGACATTTTAAGATCAAAAGGTGTCAAACGTGTGGGCCCATATATGGTGCCTCGCACCATGTCTAGTACCAATACAGCCTGTTTAGCAACACCCTTTAAAATAAAAGGTGTTAATTATTCAATTAGTTCTGCTTGTGCAACTAGTGCACATTGTATTGGTCATGCAATGGAGTTGATACAGCTAGGAAAACAAGACGTTGTTTTTGCAGGTGGTGGAGAAGAAGTTCATTGGTCTATGTCAGTTATGTTTGATGCAATGGGTGCTTTGTCTTCAAAATATAATGATAATCCCGAAACTGCCTCAAGACCTTACGATGAAACGCGAGATGGTTTTGTGATTGCTGGAGGTGGAGGCGTTTTAGTTATAGAAGAACTGGAACATGCAAAAGCCCGTGGTGCAAAAATTTATGCTGAATTAGTAGGTTACGGCGCTACCTCAGATGGTTATGATATGGTTCAGCCTTCGGGCGAAGGGGCAATTCGTTGTATGCAACAAGCAATGGCAACGGTTGAAAATTGTAAAATAGATTACATTAATGCCCATGGTACCAGTACACCGGTCGGTGATACACGTGAGCTAGAAGCATTACGAGCAGTCTTTGGGGACAATAGCGTTCCTGCCGTGAGTTCAACAAAATCATTAACAGGTCATGCACTAGGCGCGGCAGGAGTTAATGAGTCCATTTATTCATTATTGATGATGGAAGAAAATTTCTTGAGTGAATCTGCAAATATCAAACAATTAGATCCTGGTGCTGAAGGTATCCCTATTGTAAGAGAGCGACAAGATAATGTGACCTTGAATACTATTATGTCAAATAGTTTTGGTTTTGGAGGCACGAATGCAACTCTTATTTTTCAGCGATATAACAATTAATTTCTCTTCTTTTCATTTTCCTTGCTGTTTATAGGATTAAGCTTAGCTTATTACTGCTAATAATCTTAGTGAATATAAACTAAGCTAATTTTTAGTTTTATCCTGTTTAATAGCATAGGAAAATCAGCTTTTCCGATTATGTCTCACCCTGAAAAAAAATCCAGAATTCAATTTAACAAACTACATAAACGTCTACGAAGGAATGTAGGTCAAGCAATCGCCGATTATAAAATGATTGAAAACGGTGACAAGATAATGGTTTGTTTATCAGGTGGCAAGGATTCTTTTGTTATGCTAGATATACTGCTAAATCTACAGAAAACAGCGCCTGTTACTTTTGAAATTATCGCTGTTAATCTAGACCAAAAACAACCTGGGTTTCCCGAACATATTTTGCCAGAATATTTAACATCTATTGGAGTACCTTTTCATATTATTGAACATGATACTTATAGTATTGTTAAGCGAGTTATTCCTGAAGGGAAAACAACCTGTAGTTTGTGTTCGCGGTTACGCAGAGGTACATTATACGGTTTTGCAAAAGAACATAAAATAACAAAAATTGCATTAGGTCATCATCGTGATGATATTTTAGAAACTTATTTTCTTAATATGTTTTTTGCCGGTAAATTAAAGGCTATGCCACCTAAGCTACTAAGTGATGACAAACAAAATATTGTGATTAGACCACTGGCTTATTGTAAGGAAAAAGATATTGCTCGGTTTGCTGCATTTAAGCAGTTCCCAATCATTCCTTGTAACTTATGTGGATCTCAAGTAAATTTACAACGTCAAGAGATGAAAAAAATGTTAAAGGGCTGGGATAAACAATTTCCTGGCCGATTAGAAACAATTTTTTCTAGCCTAAAAAATATTGCACCTTCACAAATGGCTGATACAGATTTATTTGATTTTGTTGGTTTAGAGCGAAAAGAGTCCAGAGGCTTGCAAATGCCCTCAACAAATGCAGGGCTTGAAGTTTTAGAAAGATAGAAAATAGTATAAAGTTCTATATAATAAAAAAAATAATTACTATTATAATTTTAAAAAGAGGGATTGATTTTGGCTAAAAAGCAAGTGTTTAATGCTGAATTATTAATGAAGTTAATTAACTCATTACCTTCTCCCATTTTTATTAAGAACGCTAAACATCAACTTATATTTATAAACGATGCTTTTTGTCAGTTTATGGGACGTAGTAATGAAGACTTGATTGGAAAATCAGATTATGATTTATCCCCAGAGGAAGAAGTGGATGTTTTTTGGGAGATGGATGATAAAGTATTTAAATCAAGACAAGCTAATATCAATGAAGAAAACCATACTGATCTTTTTGGCAATACCCGAATTATTCAGACTAAAAAAATTATCCTGGAAGGTGATGAGCTAGGCGATTGTCTTTGTGGGGTTATTACAGATATTACCGAATTAACACACTTAAATGAAAAGCTTCGTAGGCTGGCATATAGAGATTGTATTACTGGTTTAATGAATCGTGTGGCTTTTGATGAAGCGGCTACAAAATATCTTAATAACTTCCATGCCAGAGATCAAAAATTTGCTTTGCTGTACCTTGATATGGATGGACTTAAATTTGTAAATGATAGCTATGGGCATACTGTAGGAGATAAATTAATTCAAGAAACGGGGAAAAGAATTTCCACTGTGTTGGGACAGAAAGGAGAGGTTGCACGTATTGGTGGGGATGAATTTATGCTATTAATCCCTTATTGTGAGAAGAAGGACGTCATACATATTATTGAAAAAGTGCTTGATACTTTAAAAAAGCCGATGGAATTAGAAAAAAGAAAGATAATGTTTTCCGCAAGTATTGGTATAGCATGTTGTCCTGATGATGGTATTAGCATTGATGCTTTGGTTGAACATGCTGATAGTTCAATGTATGAAACCAAAAGACGTAGAAAAGGAAGTTATACTTTTTATAAGAAAGAATATTCTTCTTACCAAAAACAATTCATCCTATCCGCAAAACGGAAGTTAGAATTAGAAACTGAGTTGCGTCAGGCAATGAAAAACAAACAGCTTGAGGTCCACTTTCAACCTATTTTTAAAAACAATCAGATTGTCGGATATGAAAGTCTTTCCAGATGGATAAGTCCTGAATTTGGTGTAATTTCACCTACAGAGTTTATACCTATTGCAGAAGAGTCTGATTTAATTTTAATGCTTGGTGTGCAGACTTTGCAGGCTGCTGTTGAATTTATTAATAAAAAATGTGTGAACGGTGAATATGTTTCCGTTAATGTATCACCAATACAACTTAAACATCATGCCTTTAAGTCTAGTCTTGAATCTATTGTTAAGCAATCAAACATTCAATCTCCTAAACAATTGGCGATAGAAGTAACAGAAAGGTTAATGATGGATATGAATGAACATCTTGAAAATATTGTTAACTCTCCGTGTTTGAAAGATATTAAGTATTTTATTGATGATTTTGGTACAGGCTATTCTAATTTAGCTCAATTAAAAAAGTTAAATTTTGATACCTTGAAAATTGATCGAGAGTATATTAAAGACTTACCCTCCTCTTCTTCAGATATTTCTTTAATAAAAACAATGATTTTTATGGCCAATGAATTTGATATGAAGGTCATTGCTGAAGGGATTGAAACCGAAGAACAAAAACAATGTTTGATTGAGCTGGGGTGTGACTATTTTCAAGGCAATCTTTTAGGTAAACCTGCAAGTCACGAATATTGGAATTAAAAAAATTATAGACATATGGGCACCTCTATTAATTGATGAATGGAAAAATTGAGTCCAAAACATCCTATCTCTGCGTCGCCTACACGGATGTAAGGGAGGGGGACGTGCAGTGCGGAAGCATTGAAATCCTTCGCAATAGCCTGCTATTACGTGCAAATTTCGCCTTGATCTTGAATATTTTGGTTCTCAAATTTCTCATCCACAATTAATAGAGGTGTCCATATATAATTATCAGCTGTTTTTTTTATTCCTTCGTAAGTTTCTAAGTTTGTGTTTTAGCCAAATAGCACTGCCGCTCAATGAAAGTATGATTAGAAATATACCGCTAAGGTCAACAATAAATACACCGAATGAGCCAAAAAAACGGCCACTATGGAGATCAAGAATAACCCTTTCTAGTGGTAATATGGACGAGCGAGAAAGGGTTTTTAATTTTTCTGCTAGTGTATCAGGAAGTCTGCTAGTTTTAGACCAGATAATTGTTTGATTGTTTATATCATCGTATGGTTGCCAGGTTAGTAAACCATCATCACTGTAAACAATGCCTTCATTAGATTTTATAGTAATATTTTTCTGAGTATCCAGTCCAATTTTTTCTATTGATTTAATGATGCTTTCTTCGATTAACTCACCCTCTAAAGAAAGAAGTAGAATTGAATGACTAAACCCCGTGACAATAAACTCTTCTGTTTCAATAGCACCTAACAAGTTCTGTTTATTTTTATTTAAGACACTATGATCAAAGAATATTTTCTGGTTGACTTGTGTTATCCAGTGGTTTTGAGTTGCAAATGCTTTTAAAGTCTTAGAGGGCTTAATTCCATACCAGTCTAAAATAACTTTTGAGTCTATCATTTGACTATCTAGTTTTAAATCGTCGGTATGGTTTAGAGCAATACCTGTTAGGGAAAGCATCAATAAAACAATAGCAGAAGATAAACCAAGATAACGATGAAGCTTATATAAAAAACGCCAAATTTGATTTTTATTTTTTCTCATTGCTCAATTTGACTATCGAAAAATAAAGCAAGTTGGGCTGTTTTTGTTAATGCACGGACTGATAAGGTTGCGCCAGAAATGCCGTCAATAGGATTAGAAAGGGAAAAGTTAGAGTTAAGAGAATTTTGTTTAAATTGATCGGTAAAAAAAGAATGTTTAACTTCCCAGCCACGGCTTTCTCTAAAAGCCAGTACTTTTAGTAGCGTAATTTTTTTATTTTTAATGATAATTGCAACAGTTATTGGTTTGGTTTTACCTGTTTCGTTGATTATCCAGACAGATTGTTTTGTGTCTTTCCAATAACGTACACGTAAAAAACCAGGCTTGTGTTGAAGAATTTGAGTGGCGGCTTTCTTTAAGTCTTTTTTAAGCCATAAAATTTGTGGTTTGGGTGGTTTTCCTGAAAATGCCTCAAGTAAAAAATCTTCTTTGCTTTGGTATTCTGTTGCAAAAGTTGAAAAACATGGACATAGTAAGAGAAAAAATAATATTTTAAGCATAGGTAGGTACTTAAAAGGGTGTAAAACCCCACCCTTTTCTGAATGATTAGAAATAGTATATCAAACTCAAAATAATGTTACATTCTCTCAATGAATAGTTTTTAGAATTGATAACCAATGCCTAAATCAAAACCAC
>CAZZIX010000073.1:0-10975 GCA_964654345.1 uncultured Methylomarinum sp. | reverse complement strand
TCTCAAAGAAAAACAGTAGAATAACAAAACTATATTAAATTAACAATGCCAAAAAAGTAACCGCTATTAAAAATAAAAAATACGGTATTAGAATAGAGCAATGGGTCAAAAAAGGTGAAGAAAATTCGTTAGAAGCCGCAGGTAAAGTAAAAACCAAAAAAGTAGTTTTGAAAAATAACGTAAAAGGTGACCAAATAAAGGTTAATAATATAGTAATCAATTAGTTATATAGAAATCACTAATCTTTAGTGATATGTGAAGGATATTTTTTAGATATTGATTAATTATTTTACGTTGGTAGTCTTTGCAATGTCGGCACAACAATCACAGTGATCGACGGCGATAATTCCTATATTCAGGATTCCAAAAGTTGGCTTTTATTTTTTTCTCTAAATCTTCTTTGGTAATGACATGGGCAACTCTCTCCTCTATTGCCTGTAAACCAACTGCAAGTGCAATTTCAAGGCTTACTTCTCTGATTTGGCTTAATGGGGGCAGTAGATCATCACTTG
This sequence comes from uncultured Methylomarinum sp., assembly GCA_964654345.1. Classification (GTDB taxonomy): domain Bacteria; phylum Pseudomonadota; class Gammaproteobacteria; order Methylococcales; family Methylomonadaceae; genus QPIN01. The sequence continues at coordinate 10,463 of CAZZIX010000073.1, read as the reverse complement.
TACCTTTAACCAAAGGTGAACATTTGGCTAAAACTTCACTAGCCACCATAAACATTTTTTCTGTTACACGTTTTGAATTACTAGCAATAACTCCTAGACCAACACCAGGGAAAATATAACTATTGTTGCATTGAGCGACAACATGTCGTTTCCCCTTATATTCAACTGGATCAAATGGACTGCCGGTTGCGATAATCGCATTCCCTTCAGTCCAGCGAATAATATCTTTTGGTAAGGCTTCGACGCGAGAGTTAGGGTTAGAAAGAGGAAATACGATTGGCTTTTTACAATCGGCATACATTGTTTTAATTATTTCTTCTGTCATTAAGCCGGGTTGTCCTGAAACACCGATAAGAATAGTAGGCTTACTATTGCGCACGACATCTAGCAAACTGATGTATTTTTTATCACTACTCCAAGAGCTTACATCATTGATGTTTTTTGAAAATTTGTTTTGAAAATCATGTAATTGATTCATATCAGTCGTTAGCAATCCATTGCTGCTAATAAGAAATATTTGGTTTAATGCTTGCTCCTCAGTCAAACCTTGTTCCACCATATGGGCAACAATTTGTTCAGCAATTCCACAACCTGCCGAACCAGCACCAGCAAAAACTATCCGCTGCTCTTTAATTGAACTGTTTAGGGTGTGGCAAGCTGCAAGCAAGGTACCAACAGTTACAGATGCAGTGCCTTGAATATCATCATTAAAACAGCAGATTTTATTTTGATATTTTTTTAACAGGGGTGTTGCATTGTCTTGAGCAAAATCTTCAAATTGGATTAGTGCGTTAGGCCAACGCACCTTAACAGCCTGAATAAATTTATCAACAAAGTTGAAATATTTTTCACCTTTAATTCGTTTATGCCGCCAACCTAAATACATTGGGTCATCCAATAATGCTTGATTATTTGTCCCTACATCTAAAGTGACTGGCAAGGTATAGGCAGGACTAATACCTCCACATCCAGAATATAGCGCTAACTTTCCGATAGGTATTCCCATTCCGCCAATGCCTTGGTCTCCAAGTCCTAGAATACGTTCACTATCGGTGACGACAATGACTTTTACTTTTTGTTTGGTCGCATTTTGTAGTAAATCATCCATCTTTTGCTGATCTGGAAATGATAAAAACAGCCCTCTTTTACGGCGATAAATTTGTGAAAATAACTGACAAGCAAGACCAACCGTTGGGGTGTAGATAACCGGCATCATTTCTTCAAGATGATTAGTTAATAATTTGTAGTAAAGCGTTTCGTTAGTATCTTGAATATTGCGTAGGTAAATATGTTTATCAAGATCATTATCAAATTTGGAAAATTGATGATATGACCTTTTTTCTTGTTCTTCAATCGTCTCAATTGAAATGGGTAATAAACCATCCAGATTAAAATCGTGCCTTTCTTGTTCTGTAAATGCAGAACCTTTATTAAGTAATGCAGTTTCTAACAAAACTGGGCCTGCATAATGGGTATATAAGGGACGCTTTTTAGTTGTTGTCATTTTTTATCTCAATGTATTTGATGCAGACTAATTGCAGTCTGGACTAGTTTTTTGTAACATAAAAAACTACTAGCAATTCAGCTTATAATAACCTTTTAGATCATGTTTTATCTATTTAATCATTGTGTCATGAACCTTATATTGGATGGATCGAAATTTCTTTCTGCGATGAAAACTGGGGATAAAATTGAATTTTAATAAGATTTGTCAGCGTTTTACTAATGCATTTCCAATTTGGGTGGTTGGTGCAGGAATCCTTGCTATGCTTTACCCTCCTGCACTGATCTGGTTTCAAGGGCCGTTTATTACCTACGGACTTGGGGTAATTATGCTTGGTATGGGATTAACCCTTAGCTTACAAGATTTTAAACGGATTCTCATTTATCCAAAATGGATTTTATTAGGTGTGGTTCTACAATACACTGTAATGCCATTTGCTGGCTTAGCTTTGGCTAATCTATTTGAATTACCTAAAATGATGGCAGTTGGGTTGATATTAGTTGCTTCTTGTCCAGGAGGAACGGCATCTAATGTAGTTGCATTTATTGCTAAAGCTAATGTTGCATTATCAGTCAGCATGACGGCTTTATCAACATTGTTAGCAATAATTATGACACCACTATTAACAGACTATTTAGTGGGAAGTCGTTTAGAAGTGGATGCATGGAAATTATTTCTAGGTACTGTAAAAGTTGTGCTTGTACCTATTTTACTTGGCGTTGGTTTAAATACTTTTTTTCATAAAACAACTGAAAAAATTCTGCCGATTGCACCGCCGATTGCTGTGATTACAATTGCTTTAATTGTTGGAAGCATTATTGGACAGGGTAAAGCAGAAATAGTAGCGTCGGGGCCAAATTTATTTTTCGCTATTGGATTACTACACCTGTTTGGATTTGTATTAGGTTATATCATTAGCAAGGTTGTGTTCAAAGATGAACAAGTTGCCAGAACTATTTCAATTGAAGTCGGTATGCAAAATTCTGGGCTTGGAGTCGTACTCGCCAAACAGAATTTTGGACAAATGGCCACAATACCAGGAGCCATTTCTGCGTTAACGCATTGTGTTTACGGCAGCATTGCTGTATATCTATGGAACAGAAAAAACAAGCAAAAATAACATATATTTGTTATTTAGGAACGTATACGAAATCACTTGGGCATCCCTAAGTTGTTTGTTTTTTTTAATTTCATTAGGAAGTGTAGGGAAGATGGAGTTTTTTTTAAATTAAGATTAAAATGTTAGTGATCTAAAAATAATAAGAGGAAGGTTGTAAAAATGAAGATAAATATATTTTTTTTAATGGCTGTATTGGTTACTTTTTCCAGTCAGTCTTTTGCTACTAATGTAGATAAATGGAATTATGAAAATATTACTGGATCTTTAAAGCCTACGCCAGGCTGTAAAGATAAGGATAAAGCATCAAAACAAGCGTCAAGTGGTTATCGCTTTAAAAAGTATGCGAAACTACTTTGTGGTTCTAAGGGCTATGGTTGGGCCATTGACGAGATTGTAGATAAGGGAGAAATTATTTGTGATGAATGTGAAGGTGATTATGAAAATACTGAAAAATACCGCTGTTATGTAAAAGATGTCGTGGTGAAGTGTAAACAAGTTGCACGTTAAGAATCCTTCATAATAATGGTTTTTACACACACCATTAAATTGATTCAGTAGGTTTGGGTTGTCGTCTTTTTGGCAACCTTAACTTAATTACGTGAAAAACCTTTATATATAACCACTAACAATGTTTTCGCTCTTTATTTGTATTCAATTTCTTAAATCAAGAAAATACTTTAAAGCTTTTATTATAAGAATAGCTTAAAAAGTATCATCAAAATATAAAGCTGTCTTTGAGAAACGATCATGTAAAGTATAATTGTTCTTATCTATTATCTTCCATAAAAACCCTAAGCCTACAAATCCCCAAGAAATAATAGCAAGAAAGAAACGTTTTAATGCAAGTAACCAGCTAATTGCTTCATTATCATGTGTTCTAATCCTGATTTTCCATGTTTTCATTCCAAGTGTTTGCCCACCATGAGTCCAGAACCAACCATAATAAACAAAACTGACACAAAGAATATAGATAGGGAAAAAAAATTGGGATGAAGAAAATGCTTCACCGTTATTAAAAGGTAAAACAATAGCTGTTGCCAGAAAAATTAATGCTAATAATAGCAATCCATCATAGATAATAATGGCGATGTGACGAAAAAAACCAGGTGGTCGCATAAAATTTTAAGAGTGTTTTACCTGGTTTTAGCGTTTAGGATAAGATGTTACTATTTGAAAAGAGCCAGTTTTTGACCGTAGTACATACTCATTGCAATTAGAGCGCCCAGCATCACAAGAGAAAAAATAAACGGTGGTTTATGTAATAGTAAAATAGCTAGATCAGCTACATAAATACTGGTTAAAAAAGGTCTCTCAATTAAGCTAGTCATAATCTTTTTAAACATAAAACTCTCCGAAGCAATGTCGCCTATAATAAACACGAGTGATTGTAAGCCTATTTTATAAAAAATTCAATTTTCTAAATTATTAAGATGAGTTACAGTTTTACTTTAACAAACTGAGTTGCCAATATTGTTAGTTGGGATGGATTTACGCAAAGTGATATGATATTACATTCATTTAATTATACTTAACAAAAATAGAAAGAAAAAACAAAAGGGTATAAAAATTATTTTAAAATATTTTAAATCAATATTCAGTCCATCTGATAAGGTTCAGTCAACAAAAGCATCAGATAGAAAAACCAAGAAGAATAAGCAGGTTAAGATTTATTCTCGTTCTGAACATACTGTTTCACGAACACAAATTAGTGAAAATGCACTAAAGGTTTTATATAGACTAAAAAAATCAGGGTATGAAGCGTATCTAGTCGGTGGTTGTGTGCGTGATTTGTTACTAGGGTTAGAGCCTAAAGACTTTGATGTGGCGACAAATGCTAGCCCAGAACAGGTTAGAAAAGCATTTCGTAATTGTCGTTTAATAGGTCGACGTTTTCGATTGGCACATGTGCATTTTGGGCGCGAGATTATTGAAGTTGCAACTTTTAGAAGTTCCGAAAAAGGAAATGAAAATGATCAGAAGGTTCATGAGGATGGTCGCTTATTACGAGATAATGTTTTTGGTAATATAGAAGAGGATGCGTGGCGTAGAGATTTTACAGTAAATGCTTTGTATTATAATATTCAGGATTTTTCTATAGTTGACTATACCAGCGGTATGGAAGATCATAAAGCAGGCATTCTAAGATTAATTGGTGATCCGGTTACTCGTTACAGAGAAGACCCAGTAAGAATGCTCAGAGCAATAAGGTTTGCTGTTAAATTAGGGTTTACCTTAGACCCAGAATGTGAAAAGCCTATCTATGAATTAGCACCCTTACTTGAGGGTATTCCTGCTGCAAGACTTTATGACGAAGCTTTAAAAATGTTTTTAACAGGAAAAGCGGTGCAAACATTCGAAATGCTTCGACATTATGGTTTGTTTTCCGCACTTTTTCCTCAATCAGAGCAATGTTTAGCTGTTGAAGAAAATGGTTTTCCTCGGTTGTTTATTGCAAGAGCTTTAGAGAATTCAGATAACCGTATTGCTGAAGGTAAGAGCGTCACACCTTATTTTTTACTTTCAGCTTTTCTTTGGGAGCCAGTACAGCTATTAGCAAAGGAAAAAATTAATGAAGGTGATAATGCTAATTTTGCTCTTCAAAATGCAGCTAGCGATGTTTTATCAAAGCAGGTAAAGGCATTATCTATACCAAAACGAGTCACTCAATCAATGCGAGAAGTTTGGTTGCTACAGGAAAGGTTCAGCAAACGAATTGGTGCAAGGCCTTTCCGCTTATTGGAACATCCACGATTTAGAGCAGCCTACGATTTTTTATTGTTACGTGCTGAAACTGGAGGCGCTGAAAAGGAATTGGCAGAATGGTGGACAAAATTTCAATTTGCAAATGATGCTGAGCAAAAGAAAATGGCTCGACCTCCAAGAAAGCAAAAAAAGAGAAAGAAAAAAGTAGTCAAGCAAGCAACACCTAAGAATGATGGTTGAGGTTTATATAGGGTTGGGCAGTAATCTTGAAAACCCAGTCGAACAAATCAGGAGAGCTCGAACAGTTATCGCTAAACAAACAAATATTTCCGAGATTAACTTTTCAAGTTTGTATAGTAGTCCTCCGATGGGGCCACAGGATCAGCCTGACTATGTTAATGCAGTAATGAGTGTTGGTACTGATTTGTCGGCAATTGAGGTGTTAAGAATTTTGCAAAAAATAGAAAGTGATTTTGGGCGGGTTAGAAAAGGCCCGCGTTGGGGTGAAAGAGTTTTAGACCTTGATTTGTTACTATATGCCGACCAACAAATTAATTTGCCGGATTTAATTGTTCCTCATATAGGATTACCTGAAAGAGCATTTGTAATGTATCCATTAGCAGAAATAGCGCCAGAAAATTTACTAGTTCCTGGAAAACAAACTATTAAACAATTGCTTGTCAATTGTTCTTTGAATGGTTTAGAGAAGTTAGCGTAATGGCTTTAATTGAAAATAAACTGCCACCTCAGGCTCTTTCTATACTTGATTTATTTGCAATGAAGCTGGCTGGTGAAAAAATTAGCTGTTTAACGGCCTATGATGCAAGCTTTAGCCTGCTGATAGATCAGGCTGGAATTGATATTATACTGGTTGGCGATTCATTAGGAATGGTGATTCAAGGTAAAGCAACGACAGTTCCTGTCTCTATTGATGAAATGGTTTATCATTCGCAATGTGTAACCCATGTAAGAAAACGAGCGTTTGTTATTTCTGACTTACCTTTTTTAAGTTATTCCTCAATTGATCTTGCTTTAATAAATGCTGCCAAGCTTATGCAGCAAGGGGAAGCTCAGATGGTGAAACTTGAAGGGGCTCATACTTCTATTATTGAATCTTTAGTTAATTTTGGAATACCTGTTTGTGGTCATTTAGGTTTGCTGCCACAATCTATTAATCAATTAGGCAAATATAAAATTCAAGGGAAAAATAGCCAGGATGCGGAGAAAATTATGGATGATGCAAAGCAAATTGAACAAGCAGGTGCTAGTTTATTGGTTCTTGAATGTGTTCCTTCAAGTTTGGCAGAAAAAATATCAAAACAATTGAAAATACCTGTGATTGGTATTGGTGCTGGGTTGGCCTGTGATGGTCAAGTATTGGTTCTGTACGATATGCTAGGGATTAGTCTAGGGAAACGTCCAAAATTTTCTAAAAATTTTATGGAGACAGCGACAGATATTTCTGCTGCTATTAGTCAATTTCATCAGTCAGTTAAACAATCAGAATTTCCTACTCTTGACCATAGCTATTCATAGTATGCAAAAAGTGAGATCTATTATTCAATTAAGGGAAAAACTTTATCAGTGGCGCAAGCAAGATGAAAGCATTGCTTTGGTGCCAACAATGGGAAATTTTCATGCAGGACATATAAAGCTTGTCTTAGCGGCAAGAAAAAAAGTAGACAAAGTTGTTGTTAGTCTATTTGTTAATCCAACACAATTTGGTGTTGGCGAAGATTTTGAAAGTTACCCAAGGACAGAAGAGGACGATGAAAAAAAACTAAAAGAAGCGTCTGCTGATTTACTTTTTTTGCCCTCGGTTCTTGAAATGTATCCACAAACAATGGATACCGTAGTTTCTGTTACTGAGTTATCAACAAGGCATTGTGGTAAAAGTCGTCCCAAGCATTTTAATGGCGTTGCTACTGTTGTTGCTAAATTACTCAATATGATTCAGCCTGACATAGCTTTTTTTGGTGAAAAGGATTTTCAGCAGTTGGCAATAATACGAAAAATGGTTAATGATCTAAATATTTCTTGTGAAATAGTTGGAGTTGAAACAGAAAGAGAATTAGATGGTTTAGCAATGAGCTCTCGAAATAATTATTTAACTGAAAGAGAAAGAAAAATAGCTCCAAAGTTATATCATTCTATTTGTAAGGCGCGAGAAAATGTTCTTTCTGGCGTGCAAAGCTTAATAATGATTGAGAAAGAACAGCAAGATTATCTGGCATCTTTAGGGTTCATTGTGGATTATTTTTCAATCTGTAGGTGCGATAATCTGCACCCAGCCAAAGACAGTGATAATGAAATAGTTATTCTTGTCGCTGCTAAACTTGGAAAGCCCCGTTTAATAGATAACATTTATTTTTCTAGATAGGTTTTAATCACTTTCACGGAGCACGAGAACACGGTTTAAAAAATAATTCATGAAAGTATTAGCATTTTTATTCATATTACTACTGAGTGGAACAGTATTCTCAGCGCCCTCCCCATCACAAAAAAAGATAGAAGGGTCTGTTGATGCGCTAAAAAACATTAATTCTCAATTATCCCTTATAAGTAGTGAAAAGGATATTAATACTCTGTTAGAGAGAAAAATTGATGTTTTAGATAATTTGCTCGCACAGTTGAAGCTTGAAGAGGAAGATCAGTTGCCCTCAGCTAACTTAGGGCGGAATATAGATCTGCTGGAATCTCGGATTAAATTAAATAAGGAAAGAAATAACCTTATTGCTGCACAGCGAGATCAAATCAAGTTAACAGAGCATAGAGTAAATTTAGCAATAAAAAACTATCTGGAATACTTGGTTCAAGTATCAAAAAACTACCAAAGTATAGAGTCTATAGTCGGTCGGTCGCAACACTTGCTGGATAAAAGCAGGAAACAAGGGAAAAAAATTGTTTTGCCTGAAGTAACTAGTGAAAGTAGTGTTTTTTTTGAGCTGAAAAGTAATTATCAGCGCTTTAAGCAGACAAATGAAAGTTATCAGGATATTTTGAAGTATGTTATTAGTTATCCTAGAAAAATAGCTTCTGTCCTTTGGTTTCAAGAATTTTCTCTATTGTCAGCTATTTCATACATAAACCATTTTAATTTTATTCGTCCTATTAACTATAAGCTGGCTCCTTTTAAGGTAGATGTTGGTGGGGTCATTCTTTCATTTATTATTTATTTTCTGGTTTATTTTTGTTATCCCTTTATTTTTAAATTCACTAGCTGGTGTGTTGAAAATTATGTGATTGATGAAAAAGTTGAGCAACAGGAGATGATTTATCATGAAATAAGAAAACCTATCAGAGCTTTACTCATCTTTTTTGGGCTTAATTTAGGGACATATGCTTTCTTTTATAAAACGGATTATCGCTCATCTTTAGAAGGTTTCTCTTTTATTGTTTACAGTATTCTGTTTATTTGGCTGATTTTTAAGCTCATTGACAGTCTTGTCCTAGTGCAGATTCAAAAGCTATCAAAAGCTAATATTCAGTTAAGAAAAGAGCTGTTTAATCTTGGAGTGCAAACTTCAAAAGGACTGGTGGTTATGTTTTTTTTAGCTCTCGGTCTTAACCATTTTGGTATTAGTCTGACTGCAATAATGTCAACACTGGGGGTTGGTGGACTTGCATTTGCTTTGGCTGCAAAGGACACACTATCGAATTTATTTGGCGGTATGACCATCTTGTTTGATAATGTTTTTAAAATGGGTGATTGGGTTAAGGTCGGTGATGTGGAAGGGACTGTGGCTGAAATCGGCTTACGAAGTACGACCATTCGTACTTTTGATAATGCTTTAATAACAATACCAAATGCATTGGTTTCGGTCTCAAGCGTGATGAACTGGAATCGTCGCGCTGTTGGGCGACGAATAAAAATGTACATTAGTGTGACCTATGAAAGTGATATGGATAATCTGCGAAAGGGGGTAGAAGATATTAGAAGTATGCTCAAGGTACATCCTGATATTGCTAATCCAGAGCATAAACATGCTAGCAAAATGAGAGGCTTTAAATTTATGTCAAAAGAAGATACCCAAGGGATAAAATCGAATCAGTTAGTTTTTGTAGATAGATACAATGATTTTTCCATTGATATATTGATTTATTGTTTTACCAGAACGGTTAATTGGGCAGAGTGGTTGGCCGTTAAAGAAGATGTAATATACAAGATTGCAGAAATTTTAAAAAACAATCATTTAGAATTTGCTTACCCAACGCAAGTTAGAATTCATCGGCAAGAAAATACTCAGGATAGTGGTAGTAGTGCTTTTGAATAAAGTTGATTTTTTTAAGGAAGTAATAGAAATAAAGTCTAAAACTACTGAGAACCAGATGTAGTGACCCTGTTGATGTGATTTCCTGGCTAACCACCGCTTTATCTACTCAGGTTGTTTTTCTCATTTGAAAGGAAGTAATATTTGGGGCATAATACTCTGCCACATAGCCATCTAAGAATAATATGCAAATTACCATGCTTAAAGCAAAATTACACAGAGCCACAGTAACCCACTCAGAATTGGGTTATGAAGGATCGTGTGCTATAGATGGCAAAATTCTGGATTTTTCAGGAATTAGAGAATACGAACAAATTCAAATATATAATATTAATACTGGTGGGCGATTTACTACTTATGCCATTAGGGCAGAAGAAAATTCTGGTATTTTTTCTGTTAATGGAGCGGCTGCTCGTCTTGCATGTCAAGGTGACCTGATAATTGTGTGCGCGTTTGCTGAATTTGATGAGAATGAAATGAAAAACTACAAGCCAAACTTGGTTTATTTTAATGAACAAAATGAGATAACTCATTCTAGTCATTCTATCTCTGTTCAAGTTGCATAATCTATTAGAGTACGCCCCTTTGCTTAAGCTTCCTCTTTTAGATAATTAAATCATAGTTATAGACTGCTTGATCACGGGTGGGAGATAACTAATTTTTAAGGCTGTTTTGACGTTAAATGCTGTTAGAAAACGAAGAAGGGGTATCTTAATAAATAAAACGAATAGTAGGTTAGTCTAAATATTTCGTTTGATAGAGTCGTTATTTCGTATGCTTTATCAGGCTCTATTCTGAGCCTGATAATCCTAGAAGGCTATTTTATTTTTGCTTCTTTATACATAACATGTTTACGAGCTACAGG
>CAZZIX010000072.1:2046-11064 GCA_964654345.1 uncultured Methylomarinum sp. | reverse complement strand
TTTGAATAGGCTAGAAATAGTGTTGCAAATAAAAGTAGAAAAATTAGCATATAACCCCCGTTAATTATTAATATAGAAATATCATTTGTCGAGCTTATGCCAAATTCCTTACATTAAGGAGTGAGGATTTAATAACTTCCGGATTTTGACTTGCTTTTTTGCTCCGCAGAAACACCCATAAAATAGTTGCGTAGCCAGGCTATGTAACCGTAGCAACAAAACCTAAGACGGAGAAAAAGGCAAGAAAAATGAGAGGTTATTTGTTTCTAGTTGCCTAAGTTATGGCGCGCTTGTAAATCTATTTTTTAAGTTCATCAAAGCTTAAACCAAATTTTTTCAAAAACTGAGTTAATCGATGGCTGTCATTATTTGAGGTTTTATTTAGTCGACTGATATTAAATAGTGTACGGCCGACTTCTGCTGCAGAAGCAGAGTTCTGGCAAACCTTAATCACTTCTTCAACTTGTATCTGATCAAATAAGTCGATTGGTTGTTTAATTAAAGAGTTAAGTTGATTCTTCTTTTCCGGCTTTATTATTTTTCCCCAGTTTTTCTCTAATCGTTGAATTTCATCGTTAATAATATCAATCGTAATCCGACCACCTGGTGCTAAGGTTGCCATTCTGGTGATACTGGCATTTAAGTCACGAAAATTAGCTATCCATTCAGTTGAAGGAGAGGTGGCGAATTTTATGTATTTTTCTCGTGCAGCAGTATTAAAGCCGATAAGGCTGCCAGATTGGAGGGAGAATTGTTCAAGCTCATAATCAATATTAGGTTCAAGATCTTCTAGCCGTTGTTTTAAACACGGTAAACAATATGTCCATAAATTAATTCTGGCTAACAAATCAGCCCTGAACAAGCCTTTTTTAACTTGCACAAACAAGTCTCGATTAGTCCCTGTAATTAATTGAAAATTACTACTCACTGTTTTATCAGACCCAAAAGGGGTAAAACTTTTTTCTTCTATTGCTCTTAGTAGCATAGCTTGTTCATCTAAGCCTAATTCGCCAATTTCATCTAAAAATAGAACGCCTCTATCTGCTTCTAACAACAACCCTTTCCGGTTATTAACTGCACCTGTAAATGCTCCATTAATATGTCCAAATAGAGCAGACATCGCATTATCACCACGTAAAGTTGCACAATTGACTTCTACTAAATTTCCAGTTAATTGTCCTCGTTGTTTTTTTAACTGAAAAATACGTTTGGCTAACACCGTTTTTCCTGTTCCTGTTGATCCGGTTAAGAGTATTGGATGACGGGAGCGAATAGAAACTTGTTCCAATTGTGCAACCGTTTTATTAAATAACTTGTTCTTTGTATCAATTCCACCTTTTAACTGAGCTGTACCCTCAATGTGTTCTTTAGAAAATCGAGATGCAATTCGGTCGTATTTGGACAGATCAAGATCTATTATTTGATAGGTTGATCCTTGAGACCCTTTATTTGGAGCAGGAGATGTTTGTATTAAACGTCCTCTTAAATAATTGGCTTCTGTTAGTAAATATAAACAAATCTGGGCGACATGTGTGCCCGTAGTAATGTGTATTAAATAGTTTTCTTTTTCTAGATCAAAAGCATAATGCCGGGCAAAGTCATGTAAATCTGCATAGACACTTTCAAAATCCCATGGATCTGTTTGTGCAATATGGCAGTGTCTGACTTCGGTTTGTGGAGAAATGACTTGAATATCACGACTGACTTCATCAGCTAAATATTGAAACTGAGGAGGAAAGATTAGCTCCATTCGGTCAATTAATAAATCATCTTGTTGGCATAAAGAAACGGTGGGACGCCATCGTTCCCAACGTTTTTTTCCTTTTCCTCTATTATCCAGGGAAATCCCTAATAAACATAGTGCAACTGTTTTCATAGTTATCTAATTAGATAGTAAATTATTTATATAGATAGTAAATATTATAGGATAATCTTGAGTGATAAAAAAAATATTTATATCTACTTGATTTGTAATATTAAATAATTTATTTGGTTTGTTGGCATATGCTTTGCTCTATCTACTCATATAATTAAACACGTAAGGATAAATAATGACTAAGCAATCATACGAAGTCATGACTGAAAAAAACTCAGTCCCCGTTAAATCATGGACACTTGGTGTTCCTTTTGAGGAATCTGCCAGACAGCAATTGCGTAATATGGCGCAACTTCCTTTTATTCATAAATGGATTTCTGTCATGCCAGATGTTCATTTAGGAAAAGGAGCAACGATTGGAAGTGTAGTGCCAACACTAAATGCTGTTATTCCTGCTGCTGTAGGAGTGGATATAGGTTGTGGCATGATGGCAGTAAAAACCGGCCTTAATGCTAATCAATTACCTGATAATTTAAGAGGAGTTAGAAGTGCAATAGAAAGTGCAGTTCCGCATGGAAGAAGTGCGCGATTAAGAAGGAATCAATGTGATAAAGGTGCTTGGAATAAACTACCAGATGAAGTAGCCATCGCTTGGAAACCTTTATCTGAGGCATTTACTAATCTTTGTGAAAAACATAGCGTATTAAAAAAAACCAATAACAGAAATCATCTTGGTACATTGGGGACAGGAAACCATTTTATAGAGGTTTGTCTGGATCAATCAAACCAGGTTTGGGTGATGCTGCATAGTGGGTCAAGAGGTGTTGGCAATAGAATTGGAACTTACTTTATTGAATTGGCAAAAAAAGACATGGAAACTTGGCATATTCAATTACCGGATAGAGACTTGGCTTATCTTTCAGAAGGGACTGAACATTTTGATGATTATGTAGAGGCCGTTGAATGGGCGCAGCAATTTGCGCGTATCAATCGAGAAGTAATGATGGCTCGTACTTTAGATGCATTATCTGGCGAATTACAACTTAATTTTAATGCTCAAATAGAAGCAGTTAATTGTCATCATAACTATATCAGCCGTGAGCATCATTATGGTAAAGATTTAATTGTCGCCCGTAAAGGCGCTGTTCGAGCCAGAGAGGGTGAGATGGGAATTATCCCTGGTAGTATGGGAGCAAAGTCTTATATTGTCCGAGGACTGGGTAATGAAGAAAGTTTTCATAGCTGTAGTCATGGTGCAGGACGCGTAATGTCAAGAACAGAGGCAAAAAAGAAAATTACTTTAGAGCAACATCAAGCGGCAACCAAAGGGGTAGAATGCCGAAAAGACAAAGCAGTGATTGATGAAACACCCGCTGCTTATAAATCTATTGATAAAGTAATGAAGGCGCAAAAAGATTTGGTGGAAATTGTATACACATTGAAACAGGTAGTTTGTGTTAAAGGATAACAATGGAATTTATAGAAATAGATGGCTCTCAAGGTGAGGGGGGCGGACAAATATTAAGAACATCAATATCCCTGTCCGCCTGTACTGGACAAGCCATAAAAATAATCAACATTCGAAGTGGCCGTAAAAAACCAGGTTTAATGAGGCAGCATTTATGTTGCGTCAATGCTGCGGCAGAAGTGTGTAATGCAAAAGTAAAAGGAGCCTCTCTTGGTTCAAAAATGCTGGAATTTATACCCAGTAATATTTCAGCTGGGAATTATCATTTTTCCATTGGAAGTGCTGGCAGTACCTGCCTGGTTTTTCAAACAGTGCTTCCTCTTTTTTTGTTGACTAAGAAACCATCAACATTAATATTTACGGGAGGAACACATAACCCAATGGCACCTAGTTATGATTTTTTAAAGGATGCTTTTTTGCCCATATTAGCCAAAATGGGCTTAAATTATAATATGTCAATCGAACAATATGGCTTTTTCCCTGTAGGTGGTGGAAGCTGGCGGATAGACATATCTCCTCCCAAAAGTTATAAAAAAATTGAAATAGAAACACGAGGTAATTTGCTTAAAATAGAGGCTAAATGTATATCTTCAGGTATTCCAGGACATGTTACCCAACGAGAAAAGGAAACATTACGAACCTATTCTGGCTGGTCAAAATCGTCAATAACCACCAAAAATGTAAAATCATTAGGCCCGGGAAACATCGTGTCTATTTTAGCTGTTTATGAAAATGTTAGTGAAGTCATTGATAGCATAGGAAGCGTAGGAATCAGAGCGGAAAAAGTGGCTCGTAATGCATTAACGAGTTTAGAAAAATATCAGTCTAGTAATGCACCTATTGGCGAATATTTAGCCGACCAGTTATTATTGCCTTTAACTGTGACTTGTGGTGGCGCTTATGTAACAGGGAAACTTAGTGAACATACTAAAACGAATATTGAAGTCATTAAGAAAATTACGGGTAGCAAGATTAAACTTGAGTCTGCACCTAAAAAGCAGTGGAATATTTGTATTGGATAGACCGAAAAATCAAATTATTTAATAATAATTTGCCCAGATTTTGCGGCTATCCACCCGTTGATAAATAACATCAATGACCAGGGTTTCTAGTTAAAAATAACTAGAAACCAAGGAGATGAAATATTACTAATTTTACTTTCAGAATTTATTCCTCTTTGGTCGAAAACTAGCGAAACATATTTTTATTAACAGCCTTACCCATTGCCATTTTAGAGGTGATCAGTCCTTTATCAACTTGTTCTTTAAGGTTTTGATCCAATGTTTGCATCCCTTCTTTTCGTCCTGTTTGAATGGCTGAGTACATTTGTGCAACTTTTGCTTCTCGTATTAAGTTACGGATAGCTGAAGTACCAACCATGATTTCATGCGCTGCAATTCGCCCACCACCCACTTTTTTAAGTAATGTTTGTGAGATAACTGCTTGCAAGGATTCTGACAACATAGCACGAATCATATCTTTTTCTGCCGCAGGAAATACGTCAATAATACGGTCAATAGTTTTTGCTGCTGAGGTCGTATGTAAGGTACCAAAAACCAGATGTCCTGTTTCCGCAGCAGACAAAGCCAAGCGGATTGTTTCCAAATCTCTCATCTCACCGACTAGAATAATATCGGGATCTTCACGCAATGCAGATCGTAATGCTGCATTAAAGCTTTGTGTATCTCGATGAACTTCTCTTTGGTTAATCAAACATTTTTGGCTCTCATGAACAAATTCGATTGGATCTTCAACGGTTAAAATATGGGCATAATCATTGGTATTAATATGATTCACCATTGCTGCTAACGTCGTTGATTTACCTGAACCTGTTGGCCCAGTGACTAAAACCAGACCTCTTTGATGCTTACACAGTTCTTCAAAAAATTTAGGTGCTTTTAAGTCTTCTAAAGATAATATATCTGATGGAATGGTTCTAAAAACAGCCGCTGCACCCCGGTTTTGATTAAAAGCGTTAACACGAAACCGAGCAATGCCTGGAAGTTCAAAAGAAAAATCGGTTTCTAAAAACTCTTCATAATCTTTACGCTGTTTATCATTCATAATGTCATAAATCAGCGCATGTACTTCTTTATGATCTAACGAAGGAATATTAACTCTGCGTATATCACCATCAACCCTGATCATTGGTGGTAAACCAGCAGAAAGATGTAAATCAGAAGCTTTATTTTTAACTGAAAAAGTCAATAATTCAGCAATGTCCATGTGGTATCCCCAGAAATAGTTTGTTTGAAAAAATAAATAGCATGGTATAAACATAGTTCAACTCTTTACTTTTTTAAAGGACTGGGCTTTTTGTAATTATAAAATGAATGAAATTGAACAGAGACTGGGAAGCATAAATTCCCAAATTAGACAGGCAGAATTGTTGGCTGGACGTGATAAAGATTACGTGCAATTATTAGCCGTAAGTAAAACAAAACCGGTTGCAGATATTGCAGTAGCCTATCAATTAGGACAACGACATTTTGGGGAAAGCTATGTCCAAGAAGCACTAAAAAAGCAACAGACATTAACAGCTTATAATATAATCTGGCATTTTATTGGGCCTATTCAATCAAATAAAACCAAGGCTATTGCAACAAATTTTAGCTGGGTACATAGTGTTGACCGGTTGAAAATTGCAAAACGGCTTAGTGAACAAAGACCAGAGGATTTACCTGCGTTAAATATTTGCTTACAAATTAATATCAGTGGTGAAACAACAAAATCAGGTGTATTGCTTGATGAACTCCCTCAATTGATTGATGAAATAATTAACTTACCTAATATCCAGTTGCGAGGTGTAATGGCGATTCCAGAGCCTCAAACGGATTATGAAATGCAGCGAAAACCTTATCAACAAATTTTTCAAGCGGTAAAACAGTTGAATCAGCCAGAGTTAGATACTTTTTCTTTTGGAATGACCGGTGATTTAAAAGCTGCTATTGCGGAAGGCTCGACAATAGTGAGGATAGGAACTGCATTGTTTGGTGCAAGGTCGTATCAACAAAGCTCATAATTGATATTTGAGAAAATAGTAGCTTAATTCCCATCGCCAATAACAATAAAGCAATTAGGGGACGTAAAATTTTATCCGGCAGGTTTTTCCCTATTAGACTGCCTAAATAGATAGCTGGCACGCCACCGACCAATAAACCAATCAGTAAATTAAAATCGACACTTCCAAAATGCATATGGCCTAAACCTGCAATAGCGGTTAAAGGAACAGCATGTGCAATATCAGTACCGACAATGCCAATAGAAGATTTTCGAGGATAGAGTAAAAAAAGAATAGCAGAACCAATAGCACCAGCTCCGACAGAAGAAATAGTAACAACACAACCAAGTAAACAGCCACAAGCAACGGTGATTTGAGGCCTGAAACGACGAACAAAATTAACAGCAAAACTATCGCTATGTTTTGAATGAATAAATGCTAGCAACCTGCTTTTTATAAAAATAATAAAAGAGGTGAGAATAAGCATAACACCCAAAGTCACTAAAATAATATCATCATAATTAAAGCCAGTTTTTTTTAACTCTTCCAAAAATGAGATTGTAAGCAATGAACTAGGAACGCTCCCTGTACCTAAAAGTAAAACAATTTTCCAATCCACAGTCCCATTTTTATGGTGAAAAAAAACACCGCTACATTTTGTCAGTGCCGCATAAAGTAAGTCTGTACCCACTGCGATAACGGGTGAAATGCCAAATCCCAATACTAAAATAGGGGTCATTAAAGAACCACCACCCACACCTGTTAATCCGATAATAAGTCCTACTAAGGCACCCGCAGCAATATGAATGAATTCCATGTTTTCAATAATTAAGTAGGTTAGGAGCGAAGACTTCACCAGTCACTGACGCGAAGAATATACTTTCCTTGAGTTTAAAAAATGAGCAAATATACCGGACTTTATATATATTTAAAAGTAATTTAAAATTATATTATTATTCCAAAAAGAGATAAAGATGAAGTTACAACAATTCCGTTTTTTGTTAGAGATTGAAAAACAGCATCTCAATATATCCAAAGCCGCCATCATATTATGTACATCCCAATCGGGAATTAGTAAACAAATCAGTTTATTAGAATCAGAACTTGGGGTTGACTTATTTGAAAGAAATGGTCGTAAATTAACTGCTATAACTGCTGCTGGGAAACAAATACTAACACTGGCAAAAGAAATCCTAAGCAAGGTTGATGATATTAAATTAACTGCCGAAGAATACACAAATAAACAAAAATCTATTGCAATAGCGACGACACATACCCAAGCTCGCTATGTGTTACCAGTGATTGTTGAAAAATTTTTATCCTTGTATCCAGAGATTAACTTAACGATTCAACAAGGAACACCCGAACAGGTTGCCGCTTTGCTGGAACAAGGTGAAGTTGATATTGCCATTGCAACTGAGGTTTTAGCAAGTAGAGAATCTCTTGTCGCCTTACCTTGTTATCAATGGAGCCGAAGTGTTATTACTAAAAAAGACCACCCCTTAGTAAAAAATAAAAAAGTAAGCCTAAAGGATATTGTTCAATACCCTATTGTCACTTATGTTAATGGATTTACAGGTCGAAATTCACAAGACGAAGTTTTTAATCAAAATCATTTACAACCTAATATTGTACTAACAGCAGTTGATGCAGATGTCATTAAAACCTACGTTCGTTTAGGTTTAGGGATAGGTATTATTGCAGATATGGCATTTAGTAAAGATCAGGATACAGATTTATTTATACTGAATGTTAAGCATTTATTTGGCATTACTACTAGCCAGATTGCGGTAAAAAAAGACAGAGTGATTAAACCTTATGTCTACCCTTTTATAGAATTATTTGCTCCTCATCTAACCCGAACCATAATTACACAAGCTATTGATTGTGCGGATATTGTAAGTAGACGTCAATTATTTTCAAGTGTTTCTATTCCTATGTATTAATTATCTTACTCTTTGAGAAAAAAACGGAAAACCAAGTGAGAGTAATAGGCTAAATATACAAATTGAGTTTTTAGCACTTTAGTTTTAGGCAATATGGTCGATACTTAATGTTGAGTAAGAAACGGGAAATAAATAATTTACCAGTATTGCGTAGAAATTTTGTTTATCTCCAATGCACAACGTAAGTTGATTAGTTCCTTTTTTTCAAATTAGTATTTCTTAAATAAAATGAATGATTTATTAAATAAGTATTCCATCAAAGCAAAAATAATGGGAATTGCCGTTTTCTTTATTATTTTAATTTCAATAAACTCTATTTCTGCATTATTTTCTGTAATGAAGATTGGTAATGAGATAGAAAGCATTGCAGAAAAAGATATTCCGATGATCAAGTTATTGACCTCAATAACTGAGCATCAACTACAACAGGCAGTTATATTTGAAAGAGCAGTGCGTTATGGTGATTTACTTAAAGTAGAAGAAGGTGTAGTTAGAAATTTTAATAAAAACATTGATGAGTTTAAAAAATTTAGTAACAAAGTCAGTGTTAAAATTAGAAAGGGTGAGGCTCTAGCGCATTCGGTCATGACTGATATGAGTCATGGTGAAGCAGTTCTAGAAGAATTTTCCCATATCGAAAAAATACTTAAAGAAATAGAACAACAACATAAAAGTTACGAGGATCATGCTCAACAAGTATTTGGTTTGTTGGCCCAAGGAAAAATCCATGACGCCGAGGCTTATATTGAAAAAATTGAAGTTGAAGAGGATAAGTTAAATCATCATT
>CAZZIX010000072.1:0-1946 GCA_964654345.1 uncultured Methylomarinum sp. | reverse complement strand
GCCGAGGCTTATATTGAAAAAATTGAAGTTGAAGAGGATAAGTTAAATCATCATTTAGAATTATTACTGTCAGAAATCGAAACATTTACAGAACAGGCATTACTAAATGCAAAAGCGCATGAGGACGATGCTATGGTAATACTTGGAATCATTTTTTTTGTAGCCATTATTCTAGGTTTATTATTTAGTTGGCAAGTTGTTAATAATATTTCAAACCTATTATTGAAAGTAAAAACAAGTTTGCATAAAATTTCTGAAGGGGATTTAACAGAAACTATTATGATTCAGGGAGATGAATCATTAGCTAAGTCATTGACAGAAATGCAGCAAAATTTGCTATCAATAGTGACCAGCCTTATAAAAACAACTGAGCAACTTGCTGCTACAGAACAGAAAACATTATTGGTGGTCAAAGAAACACAATCTAATATTCAGCAACAGCAAGCAGAAACAGAAATGGTAGCTACTGCGATGAATGAAATGACAGCGACAGTACAGAAAATCAGTCTAAGCATTTCTAATACAGCCAATGCAGCGGCTAATGCAAATGATGAAACAGCCTCGGGTGATCAACTTGTTACCCAAACAAGCCAAGCCGTACAAGGACTAGCTGATGAAATTTTAGCCTCATCAAGTATTATCAATGGAGTAGAGACTGAAAGTAAAACGATAGGTTCTGTATTGGATGTTATCAAAGGTATTGCCGAACAAACCAATTTATTAGCGCTAAATGCTGCGATTGAAGCGGCCAGAGCGGGTGAGCAAGGGCGAGGGTTTGCCGTGGTAGCAGATGAAGTTCGGACATTAGCAGGACGAACTCAAACAGCAACTGAAGAAATAAACCAAATGATCGTTAATCTTCAAAATGGTTCTAACCAGGCAGTAGTTGCGATGAATAAAAGTTGTGAACGAGCTCAGTTAGCAGTTGATCAGGCGAATCAAGCTGGAGAGTCCATTAAGACTATCGCGGTTTCAGTCGATAAAATTAATGAAATGAGTGAACAGATTGTTAGTACAACAAAAGAACAAAACTCTGTTTCTGAAGAAATAAATCAAAATATTTTAAGTATAAATAAGATAGCAACCCTTTCTGTAGCAACCTCTGACCAGATTATTTTGGCTAATGAAGAAGTAGCCAATATTACAAGCGAATTACATGGTTTGGTTAGGAAATTTAAAGTTGCGTGATAAGTAACTGCCAAGATATTTAAAATATAGGACTGAAAAAATCGCCCAAAAAAACAACTTTTAGGGCGATTATTAAGAACTTGTAGATAATAATTTTTATGCTAAAGGAATTCTGATTTTCTGACCTGGATAAATTAGATTAGCATCTTGAATAACTTCTTTATTAGCATCAAAAATTCGAGGATATGCGCTGGCATCCTGATAGTATTTTTTTGCAATTTTTGACAGACTATCTCCGCTCTGGATAATGTAATATTCAACATTTTCTGGTTCAAGTGCAGAGGCTGTATCTATACCTGCTTCAGCAATTGAAATCTTTGGGATAACCTCAGTTACACCCTGAACATTACCGGCCATTAAAACAACTTTTTGCGCTGCTTCTGATGTATTTGCTTCTCCAACTAAAGTTACAGTTCCATCATTATAGGCTGCTGTCAGGTTTTCAATACCTGGGTTGTTAGCCAAGATATGGCTGGTTATTTTTTCAGCAGCTTCAGCATCATTACCAAAAATTTTACTACCTATATCTTTTGCAAAATCAAATAATCCCATTATTTTCTCCTTTAAATCTAAAAAATTACAAATTTACACCAAATAAATATAAAGATCCTTAAAATTAAGGTTCGTTATTATCTTGATGTTAGGCTCAGTATAACTGCTGTTTTATTTCATATCCATGGTAAACATAGAAATAGAGGGTTTATTTCCTAATTTATAGTGTAAATGATCGACAATTTTACAGCTGTTTCAGGTATTAT
>CAZZIX010000071.1:0-11184 GCA_964654345.1 uncultured Methylomarinum sp. | reverse complement strand
TACACTAAATCCACTCTTGCAAGTTGCCCAGTCTTGCCATAAACAATTCACAGAGAGAACCATAAATGCTGCAGCCGAACAGAACATAAAAGTTGATCGAAACACTATACATTTTTTGCTATTCGCAAAAGCTACGCCCCTTTCAGCGGCAGATGATACAGGCGTTATATAACTAGGGTCAGGTACACATTAAATACCTTCTTTTCTATCCTTTTATGTGTACCTATCCTAATTATTTTTCTCCAATATTAATCATATCCAATGACCAAACAGTACAAATGAAGCCCAATGATAAGGGTGTTTGTATTCACTCTCTACTAACATTTTTATTTGTGCTTGTTGTAAAGCCAGGGCTTTGTTTACTTCGGTTTTTTTTAGGTTTTCAAAAAATAGTGGAATCAGTTCAGAGGTTGACTCATCGTTTACTGCCCATAAACTTGCTAATACGCTACTGACTCCTGATTTTACTGCAATACCTGCTAATCCGAAAGCAGCTCTCTCGTCACCGGTAGCGGTTTCGCATGCGCTAAGTACTAATAAATTTATGGGGTTTGTTCTGTTTTTTCCAATTCTCATCAACAGACCTAAATCGTCTAACGATATTTTGTCATCATGAGTTAATATAAAACTTTGTTTCGGATTAGCTTTTAACTCTGCATGTGATGCAAAAAGTACTGTACTGTATGTACTAAGTTTTAGCTGATTTTCTACGCTTTTTTTATTAAAAGCTTCATCCAGTAGCAATGTGCTTTTATCAAATTGATCTGATACTTTTTTGATTTCTTTTAGCACATTGGGTAAAGGAGCATGTTGTTGCACACTTTTAGATAACCCATTAAGTAAAATAGGGTGATCAGTAATTTTCTTATTATTTTTGCTAGAAATTGTATGAGTTAGTCCGGTAGTGGTAACAAAGGCATAACGTTTAACTAAAAACTCTTTGCCGTCAAAAAGAGCCGCATAAGGAATGGTTCGTAAGATACCGTCAGGAATAATAGCTATGGTGTTAATGTTTTGTTTTTTTAGTTCACCTTCCAGCGGTTTTATTAGCCAGTCATATAACTTCCAACCTGCTGCACGTAATCTTCTAGGGTTTCCATTTGCTTGTAGTTCATGATGAAATGCAGTGACTTGCTTGAGTAAATTTTTGGCATTAACTGGGATGCTGATTTGTTTCATTGAATCGTCTCCCCACCTAAGTATTACAGTCATACGATCAGGAAAGACTATTGGATAAAGAGCCGCTGTATTGGGTGGTAGGGTAAAAGGTGCAGAAATTTTTGTTTGATCCTGAGACTTACTAAGGCATTCATCTTGAAAATAATCTTTTAATTCGATCTTTCTATATTGCTCCATTAGATTGAGCGTATCTTTCAGAGCCGCATATTGATTTTTTTCTTGATCCATACTACTGGCTTTTTGTACCAGAATATCTACTAGCTCCAAATAAATTGCACCAATATCTTCACGAAATGATTGAAGTTCTCCTCGATAGCCATAGACTAGAGCTGATTGAATCTTTGCTAATTGAAATAATGCTTCCCTATAAGAAGCTTCTGCTTCTTTTATTTTATTTTGTATCTTGAATAAACGCCCTAATTGCCATAACCAACGAGCCGTTAACTCAGGTGATTTTGTTTTTCTTGCAAGGGAAATAGCTTGTTGAAAATATTGATGAGCCTTTTTTTCGTGTTGTTGTGCCGCATGAAATTCGCCTAAATGACCTAAGGTATAGGATTGAATATTTGCATCAGCTATCTCTTCTGCAATTGTTCGAGCATCTGTTAGTGTGGAGTATGAAACATCGTCCAGTGAGCCTAAATAAAAAGGTGTATTCTGTTGTAAGTGATGGGCTAAATACCCTAAGGAGACAAGGATATATGTCTTTTCATAAAGACTTGATGATTTTCTTGCAATCGCGGAGCCTTCTTTGAGCGCATCTACTGCTTCGCTTATTGAATCTTGCACAATAAGAATATGGACAGAATTAATAATTAGCTTTACTAACATCAACTTATCAGAACTTTTCTTGGCAAGCAATTCTCCTTCACGATAGGCTTGTAATGCTTCCTGATAACGTTGCATCGTGGCTAATGCATTACCATAGTGATTCAAGGCCATAGCAAGAAGTAAGTTGTTTCTGGTTTGGCGTGCGAGGGCAACACTCTTTTTAGACGATATTAGTGCCCGATCTAAATTTCGTAATAATAAATAGGCATCGCTCATTCCACCTTCAATCAGAGCTAAACGGTTTTTATTATTTTCTTTGTTTGCTTGATCTTGCGCCTGTTCAAGAACATTTAGGGCAATATTTGGATGACCACTATTACGGTATTTATAGGCAACAAAAAGAAGTGTATCTATGTTGCTGGGGTTTGAAGATTGTGTATTGAATAAAGCCTCAGGGAAATGATCCCATAAGGCGTAGGGGGATCGGGGTAACACCTCATATTTATTAACATTATGCTCAGTATTTTTTTCTAAATTAAATGAGCATGGAGTTCTAAAGTCAGGTATTGGTGTAATGACATTACTGGTCACGGAGACAACAGGGTTATTGTCCGCTTGTGAGTTTGAAATAAAAAGCCCAGAGAATGAAATAAGGAACGCGAAAGGAATAACTAGAGTAACTGGCGCAGTTTTTTTGTTCGCCTTTGGAATTATTGCTTTTATTACATAGTTACTAGCTACGTAACTGTTGCAATACGAACAAAGACGGATGAAAAGGCGAGTTGTAATGTATAAGTTATTTATTTTCCAGTCCTTAGTTTTATTTCGCAATCCACCACGCTTCTAAAATTTTATCGTCTTGAGTCAACACGGCCCAATGATCACACGACCAAATAATACCATTTGCTAGAGTGCGTTGCCTTAAGGGTTTTTGACAAAATCCAGAAATTGTATTAACTGGTCCCAAAGTAGAGCCTTTAAGCACTTGCATATGAATAAACTGATCAAGTTCTAATACTTCGGCATCATCTGTTTGTCTTTGGTAAATATGTCCCTGAAGGCCTTTGCTAAACCAGTCAAAATCAATACGCTTCCAATTTTTTAGTATACTTTTATCCTTAGGGGATAACGGCTTATCACCTGCAACTTGAAGCGGCCACTGCCATGGTGTTTTTGAAGTAGGGAGGGGTGGTTTTTTTGTGCAAGCCTCCACTTTATCAATATTGCTTTGTTTTCTACAGACAATTTGTTTAAAGGGTTTTGGCAAACGGTTGGCGATATTAGCAAGTTTATTCCAATAAGTATTTGCCTCTATGGGACGCGGCCTAAGACTCAGCAGTCTAGCCAGATTAAAAATAAGTTCAGGTTTTGCGTCTGGGTTAGAGGTGGTTTTTTTTAATTTTGCAACAGCTTTGGGCCATAAGTCTTGGTCTACATCTGCTTGTTCATAAAGCGCAAGGGCATCCAGACTTTGTACAGAAGGATTATTTGGCGCTAATTGTTTAGAATCAGAAAGAATATCTCTGGCACCATGGGGTTTGCCAAGGTATAGCAAAGCGGAAGCCAGATTGAGTTGTGCCGGTAAATAGCTTTTATCCGCTTCAACTGCCTTTTTTAAATATCTTACCGCTTCTTGGAGTAAACCTTCTTCTCGACCTTTGGAGGCTTGTTTTAGGCTTTTTATATGAATACCATTTCGTCTAATATAAGATCCTGCACGAGTTTCCCCATCTAGTACCATCGGCATCCAATAAAGATAAACTCTATCGGGAGACATCGCCTGACGAGCAAGCTGCAAGTAACAAAAACCTAAATTATTTAATACTTCTCTCCCTGGGTATGTTTTTTGAAACTCTTTAAAAAAATAAATAGCATCATCACAATAATCGAAGTGACTTAGACGCATACCAAAATCGAAGAAAGTAATTTGTTCTTTTAAGTGGAGAAAACGTCTTTGTAATGTTAACGCGCGAGTTTCAGCAGAATTGGCAGTATCAGACAGTTCGCTGTTACTTTGTTGCATCCAGAGAGTAAAAAAATTAGTAGAATTTGAATTATTTTGTAATAGAAATTTGACAGGAAATCCTGCGAGGGCAGCATAAATAAACCCTTTATCATCTGCTTTTAGTTCTTTTTCTTTAGTTTCTTTAATACTTGAGCTATCTGAGTTTTTTTTTGATTGCGATTGAGCTTCTGAAAATTGAAGCACTTCTCTGTGCCAAAAGTCATCATGACTTAAATGGGCTAACTCATGACCCAGAACAAAAGCTAAGCGAGCTTCAGTTTCTTCTGGTTTTGCATTAAGATGTGCTGTAGCCAGTGCTTTTTTGGATAAAACGATATGTCCATCTGGTAGAGCAATAGCCCAAGGTTTTCTTTGATGATTGACTACAACAAGTTTTGGGAAACGTTGAGTGCTCTTATCTGCTACAGCCATCACTCGCGTAAAAACTTGATGAGCTAAAGCGACTTGCTTATCACTTTTTGGATCTATTTGACCATAACTGTCAATATAAAATGCAACCTCATCAGTAGGATGTTTTTGTGCTGTATATCCTGTATTGATATAACCCAAAAGACAGATTGGGGAAATCCATATCCAGATGAATTTAAAATGAGGACAAAAGGGCATAGTTAATCAGAGCCTATTAAATACATGGTTGATTTAAGCTGATGACTTAGTTCTTTCCTTTGATCCTTAGTTTTTGACTGTTCTAATTTTGAAAGTAGAACGCCAAGCTTGTTCAATGCTAAAGTTGCTTGATTTGCGCGAAAATCTGTAGATGATTTTTGAGAAAAGTTATTAGATAAACTATCTTTAATTTGTTTGTATTCTTTCCAGTTAATTAATTCTTGTTCTGATTCAAGTACTGTTTTTAATAAAAATGTCCAGCGTCCAAACTCATAATAATCGGCATAGTCACTTTTGGGCCAAGGCGCATTTTGTAATGGTAATAGTTTTTTAGGTAGGGAGCTATCAATCTTTTTCAATATATCAGCTCGTCCTTTCCATAAACCTGCGTTATATGCCCGTGCTTCGGGTGATAATAATGATGAATTAAAGCTTCGTGAGATCTTTTTCCAAGGTAAAAGCATCTTTTCTGCTACAACAGCATAGGAGGCTGAATGAATCATATCTTGCTGGTACATGTTGTTAATTTGCTGATTAACTGTGTTTGTAAAAGGTGAAAATAGCAAAATAGTAATAGTTGCTAAAACTGTTGCAGAAGGAATTCCAAAAATAAAAAAAGAACGGCTATTGTTGATTCCTTGCCACAATTTTTCCCAGAAACCAGTTTTTGTCTCTTGCACCTGCGAGGGCATCAGTGTTTCAATTGATTGGCATGACATCATCCAGTCTTTATAACAAGTAGAGCAATGATTGAGGTGTTTTAGTATTGTCTGATGCTTCTTGGCTGAAAGTTGATGTTCGATAAAAGCAGCCATATTCTCATCGCTAGGGCAGTCATCAGGTGTTGATTTTTTTTTGCTAGAAAGAGCATAAAGCCCTAAAAGAGTTTCATTATTATCTGAGGATGTTTTTTTGCTCATCATAGTCACCCTTACTATTAAGCTGCAAAAGCTTCTGACAAATCTAAATGTCGGAAAGTTTTCTGCAATTGTTTTAATATCTTGTGGTAGCGTTTGTGTGCATCGCCTTTCAAACCTAATCGCTCGGCTATCTTTTTAATAGATAAATCTTCAACAAAATATAGCCGAATAAATAACCAGTCTTCATCGGAAAGATTGAGTTGAGTTGATAGTTGACTTACTTTTGCAAGCATTTGAGGGGGTAAAAGGTTCTCATCTTGCAAAGATAAATAAGTTTTAATGATAGTTTTAAGCTGTTGTAATTCATTTTCAATTAAAATATTTTCAGGGTGTTCGTCAGAAATAGCAATAGTTTCAATATCTTCTACATTTTCAAAGTGGTTATTAAACCGAGTATGTTTTTTTTGATTTAGGATTGTCTGAATAATTATTTCAATTTCTCTTCGGTCTATGGATGCATCCATACATTCAAGAATTTGGATAACCTCCTGTTTATTCCATTTTTTAATTTTCAATAACCAAAAGGCTTTTTTGGCTAATGGAGTGTTTGGTAAACTGCTGGGAGGTCTTGGATAACCACATTTTTCACGCTCAAATTGGGTGATCAGGCGATTTGCTACCACCGTAAAATAAGTTAAAAATTGTACTGACCCCTTAAATTTTCTAATACGATCCCATTCATTTTCTTGAAGTTTTTCCAGTAAATAACATTGTACTAACTCTCCTAATGTTGGATCATGCTGGAAACGGTTCCGACAAAGCCCATCAAGGTAATTCAAATTCTCGAAAACCATTGTTTTTGCTTTTTCAGGAGTCATGTATTTGAAAGTATCATTAATTATTATTGTTTTTTTCTTAGACGCACTTTTTTTAAAAAGTTACAAAAATTGTATTTCTTTTAAATTACGGGTGTGATTAAAGGTGGAGTAAATTCTTGTTCCTAAGTGATTATTCTGTAGGTTGGGCTGCCGTTTTTTTGCAACCCAACAAAAGTATGTGAAAAATGTTACGTTAATGGTAGAGCCGTTAGCCTACAACAGTTTGTATTCAGAACACAAGTATATCGACAATATTATTTTGATGAAGTATTAGTACCTGCTCGAATATCTTCTATCATCATTATATCGCCTGTTATTATAGTTTCTTACATCATCAGGAAACCTTGGGTAATTATCGTATCTCCTATTATTAGAATATTGTCTATTTCTAAAACAAGCACGTCTAGCATAACCAGTTTTGTTGTAGCAACGATCTCTATATTCCCTGTCACATTTTTTTGGATAATACCGTACTGTGGTTAAATGATTAGCAACTACGTGAGCAGCAACGTTTGACCAAAAATCGTTTGAAGCTTGAGCGGTTTGAGATAACCCCAAAGTCACAACAAGTATAAAAGGTATGGTTAAATAATATTTTATCTTTTTCATTGAAATTCCTCTAATGTTTTATCGAAAAAATAATGTTATCTATGATTATTTGTATTAAACACAATGGATAACAAGTATCGAGAACGAATTGTTCAATCATCACAATAAAGTTAGATGCACAAGGAATTAAAAATTTGCTAAGTAATTGAAAATTATTTTTGGTTTTTTTGGGTCTATACCATTTTATTTGTCTTACAAGAAACTCAGAATATGATTAGCTTTTCCACGCATTAATCTTATAGTCTTTATCTTTCCTTGGTAAAACCCACATCTGATACAAAGATACAAACCAGGTAACTGCAGAACAAGCACTATAACCAATACCAGAAATAATTGTTAACCAGGCAAACCCTGCGTCTATTTTAGTTAGCCACCAAGAAAAAACATCTATGCTAAGAAAAAGGAAAGGTGCGCTTACAACTAATACTTTAAACCATTGTTTTATCCCTACTGATAAACTAAAGATTATTCCATTAAAGAAAAAGATAAACGAGATAGCAAAAATATGGATATGTGAAACACGGGTCAGTGATGAAGTTGAAGCTCCTTCATCTTTAGGTTTTGCGACACGCTTTACTTCTTCGAATTGTGTAAAATCAGGTAGGCCAGGTATCGTGCTATGGCATGAAATACAATTGGTATAAACAATATCTCTGATTTTTTCATTCCATTGCTCTTCAGATGCTCCATTTCTAACCCATTTAATAATTTCCAACCGGTCTGCATCAGAAGCTTTGTCTTTCATAGACCCATTAAGTTTTATTTCAATTTTGCTATTTGTTGGGTCGCCATGATAGCTATACACAATATCATCTACTGATAAACCCAATTCCCCATCAGCCATCCCATGAGTCATTAATATTTGAGCACTGGCTAAAATAGCGCCTAAGCCTATAGTCAGCAAATAACTAGTGAATAAGCTTTTTATAGTCAGATTAATACTGGGTAAATTTAACCAGCTTGGTTCGGATATAGACTCGTTTTTATTTTGTATCATTTTTGTTACCACTTTTTAAGGCTTGGTCGCTTAACGATTTAAAAATCATCGTGCTTTTTTTTGGAGGATGCCCAAGTAACTATGAAATAAAGTCTGTTGTAAAGCAGATTAAACGTTACGAATCAAATCATCTTTATTTTATGGACTCAAGTATTATCCTTATAAACTACTTAAATAAGCAGCAATTTCGCTAATATCCTGTTCAGACAAAGAAGAAGCAATCGCATTCATAGGGCCGCCTTTTCTGGAGCCATTTTTAAAACTGAGTAACTGCTTTTTCAAATATTCTGGTTGTTGCCCCGCCAGCTTTGGAAAACCTCCTCGTCCTTCAGCTTTTGAGCCATGGCAACCTGCGCACATGGCAAATTTATCTTGTCCTTTCTTTGCTAGCGATGAATCTCCTCCAGCACTTTCTGAAGAGAGGCTTGAAAAATAAGCCGCTATATTTTTTATATCTGTCTCATTAAGGTTAGCTGCCATGCCTTGCATAGTAGAATTAGTTCGTTGACCAGACTGAAATGCTTTTAACTGAGCCTCAATGTATGCCTTTTTTTGCCCAGCTAGACTTGGATATTGAGGGTTTTTACTATTACCATTTGTACCATGACAACCCACACAAAGAACTGCTTTATCTTTACCTTCACTAATCTCTGTTGCATATACAAAACTATTAAATAAAAAAAGAGAAATGAAAAATAGGGTTAAGTTTTTTGATTGACTGATCGTCATTTGGTATACCTCGTTGTTAATTATAAAAAATACTTTAAGAGTGACTCTATTAATTTTATCATTGAACTAGGGCGTTATTCGTTCCATTAAGTAACATAGACAATCTTGTTTGATAACATGTTCATCTAAGGTGAGCATAGAAGGCATAGTGTTTTTGTTTAGCTGTAATGTGTTATCAATAATAGAAAAAAATTTTTCAGTGACAATAAATCCCTCTTCATCTTTAGCTGTTAATGGCATGTTTGTACTATTAATAACAGTACCTAATCGAGTGCCAGCAGGGGCATCAGTAAAATTCATTCGTTCCAGTTCTTTATCAAGCAGAAGATCTGCTTGATCATCATCAAAACTAAGCTTTATATCCTTATTAATTTTTACTTGAGCAACTGTATGATAAACATCAATATCTTGTGGTAATACCGAGTGTATCGATAGTTTAGAAAGATGTAGGCAGCTATTTAGATATTCAAAGGCATGATCAACGCCATGTTGCTGACCAGGCTTTCCGCATTCTAATGTAACTGCTGGACATATTTTTGCAAAAGCACCGGACTGCACTCCTTTAGGTCTAGTAAAATAAACAACTAATCGACCAAAAAGTCTGGCGAGTTGTAAAAATTGATTATCTAATTTGTTGACGCAGGCATAGTGTGGATTTAAGCCAGTATTGTTATGAACGTCTATGCTGGCAAATACGTTCTTTTTTGTCATTATATCGACAATTTCCTGGGTTATTATGGATTCTGTTGTTTGTTCTAATTCTGAACCTGGCCAGATACGGTTGAAGTCAGGTTGCTCATCTAGATGCCGTAGGCCCAGACTTGCTGCCTTAGTATTCCCAAGAAAAAAGGATAGAGAACGGGGTAATTCTTGTTGTTGATATTTTACCAGTAATTTTTGTAGCGCAAGAAAACCAGTGACTTCATTACCATGTAAAAGCACTGAGATAAATAAGGGTTGATTGAGTTTTCCTGTTAAATGAAACAGGGTTGGTTCAGGTATTAAGGTATGTAACAATTCTGGTTTTACTGATAACAGCTCTTTGGGGAAGTGATTGACTTGATTTATATAGGCCATTTACATGCTCTCCCATTCACTCACTGGTTTTCCTGATTGCTGGTTTTTTAAATAGACCTGAGTCATTAATTTAAAAACATCTTGTGAACGGCTAGATTGGTGTTGGTTTATAATAAAATTGCGTTGCCATTGGCTGCCATTCTGCTTAAGATTTATCCGTTGTAAAATAACGTCTAAAAAATCTTCGGTATCAGAACTAGTCACCCCTAATGACTTTAACCCTAAAATAGCACGAGGAACTAGTTCATCCCTTAATAATGATTGTAAACGGTATTTTTTTCCATCCAGCCATATTATATGACTATCCAGACCATATCTGGCAGCTTGATAAAAATTATCTTTAGCCTGAGAAAAAGGAAATGATAAACCTTTTTCAATAATTTCATCACAAAGACTTTTGGTCACACCATAATAAAAAGCAGCATTGGCCATAGAATCTATTGTGGTTGGTCCTGCGGCAGGAGCTCGGTGTTCAACTCTTATATGCGGTGTGCCATCTTCATCAAAACCAACTAAAGGTCTGTTCCAGCGCCATATTGTGCCATTATGGAGTCTTAAATGTTCAAAGGCCTCAATGGGGGAGTCTGAATCAACAGGTAATAAAACAGGGAAGTGATCCAGATTTTCAATAAAACATTCAATGATAGATTGACGAGCATAATCAGTACCAAAACTGACTCGTTTAATGGGGCCATGCGCAGCGCCTTCATAACCACCTGTTTCAATGGATTGTTCAAACAGAGGGATACGTGATTCATCCCATAAATCTTTACCAAATAAAAAGGGTGCATTAGCGCAAAGCGCTACCATGGGTGCTGATGCAATAATGGATGCATTATAGAAATGGTGTGCAATATCTAACGGTAATTGAATATGGATTTGGAAAGAAGTCGTTGCTGATTCAAGCATGACATCATGATGATCTAGCTTGAGATGTTCGCGACCCACAATATCTAGATGGATAGGTTTGCCACGGGATTGTAAAATCTGTTCATTAAGAGCACGATATCGATTTAAATCTGACATATTGGCTAATGTTAAATCACTTTGTTTAAGTGTCGGAAGCGTACCAATCATTATCAAACGATTATCTGTGGACTCAGCATGTTGATATGCATCATCCCAGGTAGACTGTAATTGTCTAAGCATACGGCTGAATACATTGCCTGCCAAGGGAGTAGGGGTGCTGTTTAATTCAATATTAAATTTAGCCAGTTCTGCAAAAGCCAAAGGGTTATTTAACGTTTTTAGAAAAGAATCGTTGATTGATGCTGTTTGCAAATTTTTATCTACAATCCAGGCTTCTATTTCAAACCCTGCAACAGGAGAACATGTTGATAAGGTTTTCTGTTCAACCATTTTTTTCAGAAGTTCCGTTTCTTGTTTCAGTTTTTGATAAAAACGAGCGAAATCACTTTTATCAAATTTTGCAAAGGATATTTCTTGTCCCAT
>CAZZIX010000070.1:0-11414 GCA_964654345.1 uncultured Methylomarinum sp. | reverse complement strand
CTCATATTAGAGATTAATAATAAGCAGTTACACAAAATAATTTACATTCTCAAAAGCAACCGATAGAAAGCCGTATTCGCCACCGCACTAAGTATATACAGCGGAAGGCTCCCTCGGCTTTCGACCCTACTGCACTAATGTTTCTTAAATTCTTTATACGAATCCCAAGCTAAATAGCTCATAAAAAAAACAAAGATTAAACCAATAAACAACATAATAATTGAATTAAGCATCTTCTAATTCCTCAATTAATCTTTTGATCAATCGGTATTGAAAAACTCCAAAAATACTCGAAGCTAACATACCCAACAAAGCTAATAGTAAAACAAAAACTGATGTGTTTAAAAAGTTAGACGCAGACCAGCCAATTAAACCAATCACAACAGCTAATGCAGCAAAAAACATTTTTTCATGAAAAGCAATTTCTGCCTTTATTTTATCTAATTTGCTCACTTCCCAATTCTACTGCTCTTTGTTTTTTCAGTCAATCAACATGACTCTTTTCATTATTATAGTATACATCTCATGATTGGTTTACAAACATCATTTAGTAATGCAGGTACGGTGGGATTACTAGTTAAGTAAAAATTGTTTGGCTGTCATCTTTTGGCAACCTAATACTACATTTATACTAAAGATGTTGGGTTAACGATAGAACTGTTAGCCCAACCTACCCATTCTCATACTCTTCAGAAGTTATTAAATTTTTAATCCTAAATAAGGTTTAATGTTTTTTTCGCATTGCTGTTATCCTTAATAATCTATATGATCTTAAACAAATTATTTAACTACGCTAAAAATCCCGATTCAAGTAGCAAGGATGACTTTGAGACATTTTCATCATTACAAAAAATTATCACTTATCTGGCTACCCTCTATCATCTTAAACTTATCTGGGTGTAGTTATTTTAGTGCGGTTGATTCAATGCCTGCAACAGTGTCCATTCCTGAACAATGGTCATCATCTACAAACCAATATGATTCCGTACGCCCATGGTTAAAAGAGTTTTCTGATGTACAGCTGAGTTCTTTAGTTGAAGAAGCATTTGCAAATAACCCCAGTATTCAGGGCTTAATAGCCAGTATCGCCATTGCAGAAGACCAAACTTGGCTCTCCTCTTCAGCTTTTTGGCCAAAAATAAATGCTGGGCTGAGTGCTAGTCGAAACCAACGTAATAATGCAACCGGTATAGCTGTTGCTTCCAGCCGAAGTAATAACGTGGGTTTTGCTTTGGATTTTGTTTGGGAAATAGATTTATGGTACAAACTGGGTAACGAACTTGAGGCAACAGAATATGAAAAATCTGCATCAAAATCAGACTTACAAGCCGCACAACTTTCATTAGCGGCCAATATTACTAAAGCCTGGTTTGATACTATTGTTGCTGGCCAACAGATTAAACTAGCTGAAAAAACAATTAACAGTTTTACTAACGCTCTGGCAATTATTGAGCAAGGATATGATCGCGGTATTTATAAGGCACTTGATGTTCGTTTAGCGCGTTCTAATCTATTAACGGCTAAGGGTCGCAAAGAAAATTATCTTAAAATTCAGGATGAAACTACCCGTACTCTGGAGTTTTTTTTAGGCCGCTATCCATCTGCAAGTTTAAAAACACCTGATCAATTACCAACGGTTTCACTGCCTTTGCCAAATAGTGTGCCATCCAGTCTTTTAAATCGAAGACCTGATATTATTGCAGCCGGAGAACGTTTTTTAGCAACCGACCAACGATTACTAAAAACAAGAAAAAATATGCTTCCCACTATTCAACTAAGTGGTAGTGGAGGAACTAGTACACGAAAATTAGATGATATTTTTAATCCTGAATTTTTAATTTGGCGAATTGCAGGTAATCTGACCCAGCCCTTATTTCATGGGGCACAACTTTTTGCTGAACGCAGCCAAGCAGAAGCAAGAGTTAAATTAGCAGCAGCCGATTATGCTCAAGTTGTTTTACAGGCATTACGAGAAGTTGAAACAACAATGGCAGCAGAACAGTGGCTAAAAAATCAACAAGCTTTATTAAAAGCTGAAATTAAAGAATCAACAGAAGCCGTAAGATTGGCCGAAGATGATTATATCGCTGGTTTAACTGATATTATTACCTTGCTTGATGCCCAGCGACGCGCCTTTGAGTCTAAAAACAATTGGCTAGAAATAAATAATCAGCGTTTACAAAATCGTGTCAATCTTTATTTAGCCTTTGGCGGGCCAGTACTTACAGAAAAACCTCAATGAAACTAATTCGACGATTTCTTCCCATTTTAGTAATTGCTTTTAGTGTTCTTATTGCCGTGTTGATTCTCAATAATAAACCAGAAGCTAAACGCAAGGTTTCGCAAAAAAAAATACTGACAGTAGAAACAATCAAATTAGAAGCCAAACCCTTTCCAATTGTGATTCATACTCAAGGGACTGTCGAACCTCGTACAACCACGACTTTAATCCCACGTGTTTCTGGAGAAGTTACAAAAGTATCCCCAACCTTTCGTCCAGGTGGTTTTTTTGAACCGGGTGATACTCTATTAACAATTGACTCTACTGATTATTCACTAGCTATTAAATCAGCGCAAGCCACTGTCGCGGAAGCATTATTTACTTATAAAGAAGAACAGGCTCAAGCAGATCAGGCGGCAGAAAACTGGAAGAGATTAGGCCGAACTACGCAAGCCTCTGATTTAGTCTTACGCAAACCTCAACTAGCGCGTGCAAAAGCAATTGTTGATTCAGCTAACGCCCAGTTACAAAAAGCTCAGCTAGATTTAAAACGTACAAAAATTAAAGCACCGTATGCAGGACGAATTCTAGAACAATTTGTTGATATTGGTCAGTATGTTGCTCCAGGCAACGAACTGGTTAAAATATTTGCTATTGATTATGTAGAAATTCGTCTGCCGATTACAGAAAAACAGCGCAGTATGCTAGATTTACCCAGACCTTATCGCGGAGAACCCATCAAAACTTACCAAGGGCCAGAGGCAAAAATTCATGCTGCCATTGCTGGTAAAAACTACACCTGGAAAGGTCATGTTGTGCGAACAGAAGGTAGCATGGATAGGGAAACGCGCCAAGTGTTTGTGATTGTTCAAGTTGACAACCCTTATCAACGGCATAGTGATAATAGGCCCCCTTTAGAAATCGGCCAATTTGTAAAAGCTGATATTCAGGGAATGGTTCTGGATAAGGCGTATGCCCTGCCCCGTGCTGCCGTACAAAGCAACAATACTATTATGATTGTCGATAAAGACAGTCGTCTCCAACGTAAAAATATTGAGGTGATCTGGGAAACACAAACTCATTTAATCATAGAAAAAGGATTAGCGGAAGATGAACAACTTTGTACTACATACGTCCCATTTGCAGCCAATAATACTAAAGTAATCATCGCTTCTGGCTCACCACCTCAAATGCAAGAAACCACAGCAAACCAAGCTAACTAATGGATGCTTTAATCACATGGTTTGCACGTAACCGAGTAGCGGCAAACCTGCTCATGGTCGTTATAACACTCAGCGGCCTTGTTATTTTAATCACCCAAATACCTATTGAAGCTTCACCTCCCTTCGAACGCACCCGTTTATATGTCAAATTTTCTTACCCTGGTGGAACCCCTGAAGATATAGAAAAATCTGTTATCACACGAATTGAAGAAGCAATTTATGACATACCGGGGATAGTAGAGCTTAATAGCACAGCTAGTGAAGGTTCTGGATCAGTCACCATGGAAGCTAAAAATGGTTATATCCATCGAGAAATTTTAACTGATATTGAATCTCGAATCGATATGATTCATAGTTTTCCAGCTGAACTGGAAGACCTCGAAGTTGGAATGGAAACAACTCGATTTGAAGTCATTAGTGTTTCCGTCAGTGGTGATTTACCAGAAGCCGAGTTACGAGAAGTAGGTAAACGAGTAAGAGATGAAATAGCCGAACTACCCAATATTACACAAGTTGATATTACAGGCATTAGACCCTTTGAAATATCCATTGAAGCCTCAGCACAAAAATTACGAAAATATAACTTAACTTTTTCAGATTTAAGCACAGCGATTCAACGTTCATCTATTGATATTCCTGCCGGTGTTATTCAAGCCGGCGAGTATGAGTTTCTAATTCGCACAAAAGGACAGCGCTACCTTGCAACTGATTTTTCATCAATTGTGGTAAAAACCAATCCCAATGGAACTCTTTTGTATTTAGGTGATATTGCTACCATAAAAGATGGTTTTGTTGACCTCCCTATTCTATCCAAATTTAATGGCAAACCTTCTGTCATGATTGAAGTCTACCGAATAGACAAACAAGATGCTTTAGACATATCCGAGGAAGTGAAAAAATATCTGCTAACTGCTCAAGAGACTATGCCGCCAGGTGTAGAAATCGGCTATTGGCGTGACCGTTCTAAATACATCAAAAGCCGCATTTCTTCATTAATCCAAACAGCCGTTCAAGGGGCTATTCTGGTTTTTATTGTTTTAACCCTGTTTTTAAGAATGGAACTAGCTTTTTGGGTTGTGCTTGGCATTCCAGTCTCAGTTATTGGAGCATTTGCCTTTATGCCTTTTTTTGATGCGACCATTAACTTTACGACGATGTTTGCATTTATTTTGGTTCTTGGAATTGTCGTTGATGATGCTATCGTTACAGGGGAAAACATTTATAAACACTTAGAATCAAATGAGGATGAAGATCAAACAGAGGCGGTGATTAAAGGCACACAAGAAGTTGCAACTGCGGTTACTTTCGGTGTACTAACCACTATTGTTGCCTTTGGCTCATTACTGACAATGGAAGGGGAACGAAGCAAACTATTTACCATGATTCCTGCCGTAGTTATTCCCGTATTAATTCTCTCATTAATCGAAACCAAACTGATTTTACCCGCCCATTTAAAACATATGGGTAAAGACACTGCCTTCCCTTGGTTAAAAAACATCCAAAGTAAAGTTAGCCATTATTTAGATACTTTTATCCTGAAGATTTATCAACCTATCCTAAAGAAATCCCTTAAAAGACCAGGACTAACATTGGCACTATTTTTTAGTGCCTTAATTATTATCAGTAGCTTAATTGCCAGTGGCTGGATTAAATTTACATTTTTCCCTCGCGTACAAAGTGAAATTGCCAAAGGTAAAATAACCTTACCCGAAGGCACGCCTTACGAGGTAACTAAACGTCATATAGATCGTATGGAACAAGCCGCTCTCGCCTTACGTCAAAAATATAATCATCAGATACCCGGTGAAACGATTATTAATAATGTGTACTCGACTGTCAGTATTCAGGGAAACGTCCGTATGGGGTTAAAACCTAACCAGGGACGTGTCAGTTTTGGAATTATCCCTCAAGAAGTGCGTAGCAACCCAGTGAGCAGTATTGAATTAGCAAAAGAATGGCGAACCAATGTCGGGCCTATTAATGGCGCTCAAAAACTGACCTTTAGTGCATCCA
This sequence comes from uncultured Methylomarinum sp., assembly GCA_964654345.1. Taxonomy (GTDB): domain Bacteria; phylum Pseudomonadota; class Gammaproteobacteria; order Methylococcales; family Methylomonadaceae; genus QPIN01. Next base: position 5,957 of record CAZZIX010000070.1, on the reverse strand, counting down.
TGTTCAGACCTTCTAACGTAATAGACTTTATGCTTAAAGGACGTGATTTTGATGAGCTAAACCAAGTGTCAGATAAAATCAAAACACAGCTTGCACAATATCCAGGTGTGTTTGATATAGCTGATGATTTTTCACAAGGAAAAGAACAAACCCAGTTACAACTAAAACCTGAGGCAGAGTTATTGGGTATCAATAGCCTTAATTTAGGGTTGCAAGTCCGTGGGGCATTTAATGGCATAGAAGTCCAACGAATGCAGCGAAATGGAGAGGAAGTTAAGGTTTATGTGCGTTATCCCGAATCAGAACGCCAATCTTTTGCCAACCTTGAATCAATGATTATTCGAACACCTAACGGTGATGCGGTTCCTATTCGACAAGTAGCAGAGTTTTCAATTAACCGAGCACCCGCAGTGATTAATCGATCTGACCGTTACCGAACCATTCATGTCACCGCTGATGTTGATCAACAAGCGATTCAACTCCCTATTCTTCAAAATGAAATAAATACCTTCATTAATGATACTTTACAAGATCACCCTACTATTTCCTACTTGGAAGAAGGCGAAGCAAAGGAAACCAACGAATCATTTAAAAGTTTAGCATTGGGAATGGTACTGGTTTTATTTATCATTTATGCGTTATTAGCCGTGCCTTTTCAATCCTATACCCAACCTTTTATCGTTATGTCTGTTATTCCTTTTGGACTGATCGGGGCAGTTATAGGTCATTTATTATTAGGATTGAATTTAAGCATTCAAAGTGTCTTGGGAATGCTGGCATTAACAGGCGTAGTCGTAAACGATAGCTTGGTTTTAGTGGACTATATTAATCGCAGTAGACAAGCTGGAGTGGATTTATTTAATGCTATTTTTCAGGCTGGAACTGTAAGGTTTAGAGCCATATTACTCACCTCAATCACTACGTTTATCGGACTGATGCCTATGATGTTTAGCACTAATACACAGGCTCTGTTTTTAATCCCTATGGCTGTGTCATTAGCGTTTGGTGTTTTATTTGCTACCTTTATTACGTTACTTTTAGTCCCTTGTTTTTATTTGTTATTGGAAGGGGCTAAACTTAAGGGCATTTCTATTAATACAAATGTCCGCTAAAACAAGCTAAAGAACGTGCAAGAAATCTAACAAAGACTATTTTCCAGATTTAAGTGTATCTAAATATCGCTTTAATTCCCTGCCGCAGCTAAGATAAACCTCTTTATCCTGATGAACCTTAGTCATCCCTAACGAACCTTCAATAATTGTCAAAATTAACATGGCACTATCTTCTGTATTGATTGATTGATCCACCATACCTCGTTGCTGACCTTTTTTTAGGACATCGGACAACGCTCCCCTCCAGCTTTTAAACATCCCAACAATGCGTTTTCTAAACCCTTCATCAATGGGCGACATTTCTTGTGCTAGATTATTGACAGGGCAACCCAAAGTCAAAGCTTCATTTCCCCAGATACTTTCACCTACACTTTCATTCTGCATAAATAAAGTATAAATACCTTCTAAAGGATCATCAAAACCGTACAGAGGTTCTACCCACATTTTAACGCCTTCTTTTGAGATATATTCATCTAATACGGCATAGCCTAAATCTTGTTTGCTAGAAAAATGATAATACAGCGCACCTTTTTTTAGATCAGTATTTTTCAATACCTGATCTATTCGCATACCTTGATAACCATGTTTATAGATTTCTTTAAAAGCAGCGTCAATTATTTCTTTACGCGTATCTTCAGGTTTGTTCTTGCTTATCGTCTTTGTTGCCATTTTTCTACTTAAAAGTTTTACTAATAGTATAGACAGACCAGTTGGTTTTTGCTATTGTTTATTTACAAAATCGAACAAACCCTAAGCAAGAACAAGCCGCAGACTATTTAAGGCAGCGAGTCCATGAGTCATAACGCTCCCGCAGAGCGGGAGGCTTGACGGCTGTGAGCAGCCCCAAGGGCTGCCAATGTTAAAGTTCGGTAGATTCTTCAAATGTTGTAGCTAAAATTCGCCATCTTCATTTGAACCCTTACACCATCTAGTTGCTCTTGGTTTTGAATGTAGTGCTTAATCTGTACTTCTTCAAAACCAACCGTTGACACCGCATAGCCTCTTGCCCATAACGCTTCTCCATTAAAATTCCTTTTCCTTCCACTAAATTGTCGAGCAACGGCTATCGCACTTTTACCTTTCAAATAACCCACTATTTCTGACACAGCATATTTCGGAGGTATTTCTATGAGCATATGGACATGATCCTGTACCATATGACCTTCAACTATCCGACAATTCCTTTGATTTGCCAATTCGTGAAAAATTGGTCCTAAATAATTCCTTATCTTTCCATACAATTTTTTCCTTCGGCACTTGGGTATAAAAACCAAGTGGTATTTGCAATCCCATTTTGAATGACTTAAGCTTTGATATGACATGTGTTTGTTCCCCCTTTTATGAGCCGCCAAGCTAAGAGGAAGCATTCCACATGTCAGTATTTTCATCAACACTAAATCGGACGGCCAAGCCTTGAGAGTCTCACTAGTCAAACTAGTGGCTTACCTGTCTTCGAGTTATACTAATATTTTGACCTGCAACTTAGGCAGTTTGATGAAATAAACTAGCAGGTAAAATAAGCAAACCAATTATTCTTTGCCCTATCGGTTTTTTAACACTGTCTATCGCCGTAAGATTAGAATATTTTCTCCACCAGATAATCAACACTGTTTTACATTCAATCAATTGTTAGCAGTTAGCGATGATTGGCCTTAATTGGAGATAAAAGCCAAGACCAAGGTTTAGATAGGTCTAGCTTTAAGCATTTAGTGGCTCAAGACACATAGCAACGATCTTGCTCTTGTCATTGCAACATAATGCAAAACTTTATTACTACCAGTTGTTCTTTCTTCTAGCTTTGGAAGATCAATCACTATAATTACCTCATTTTCTAGTCCCTTAAAATTCTTTATTTCTGCAAAACTAATATTTTGGATGGGGAAATTACGGATCGAATAATCATCTAACTCAATAATTTGCTTTCTTAGTTTTTCTGGTAAAAAACGTAAACTAGAATTACTATATGCAAATGGTGAAAGTATAGTTATTGATTTAGCAGGTACGCCACTTTTAATAATTTTGTTAATCTTGGCAGTAAGCTGGGCAGATGGGTTGTCTGCATCATCTTCAAGCAGGAATTCAACCTCAGGGCCGTAGCCTGTTCCTTTGCTTCCCATATCTAGGGATAGTTCATTTTTTATAGTATTAATGATTGGCAGTGTATTGCGGCAGTTTGTCGTCAGTGGAATCTTTGCTGCTGAGTAGCTATCCAGTAATTCTAATACCTCAGCTTGTGTTTCAATAAATAATCCTGCCTGGTTATTTACATCATGAAAGAAATACCATTCTCCCTCATCTAGCCCACCTTTTAGATTGTTTTCAAGCTTTTCAATTGACTCAAAATCAAATAAGTCTTGCCCCTCATCTACGATCAAAACATCATACCTATCAATACCAGAACGTTTTCTATCAATAGAAATACTGTCAATAGTGGATATAGTGACATATTCATTAATAATTTGAGTTTGTAAGTAATATCTAAGCCAGCTCGACTTACAAACAAATACAACTTGCCTGTCCTCTTTAGCCAGTCTTCTCGCCAGTTCAGCACCTAAAAAAGTTTTACCCGTGCCAGCTCCGCCAGAACAAAGCACCCGTTTGTTTGATGCAACAATATCAAGATATTTATACTGATCTTCGGTCAGAATTACTGCCCGTTCATTTGATTTATCAATATGGCTTCTTAATGTTTCGACAAGTTCAAAATCGGGTCGAATAAAAGCTTTCAACTCTTTAATTTGTTCAATAGAAAGCTCTTTTCTCTTATTATTTTTCTGTTTCCAGTATCGAAAAAATTTTGTTAACCAAGATTCTATATTTCGGAATTTATATTCATCACATACGGTCTGAGAAGCCCATTCAGAACCAGAAGCATTCCATGACACATCGGGGAAAACCACTCCATACCCTATAGGAATTGAATACCATGCGGAGAAATGCTCTTTGATTTTTTTATCCAGTGCATGTATCGCTCCCTCAGCCTGTCTAAAAGGATCCTGGATTTTAAATTCTTGCTTATTCCTATTTATCGTGAGCCAATCTCCTTCCCTGTAAGATATTCCGCCACCTTTAACCTCAAGAACAAAAATTCCAAATTTGCATAAAATAACAAAATCAGCTTCCCCAAATCGCTTAGTTTCATGATGTGTTAAATTCAAGGAATGAAATGCTATATAGGTGTGATCATTATAAAAAGCTTCTTCTAGCTTTTTAAAAAGACGGTATTCAGCGTTGCTATCTGTTTTATATGGATGTGAAGGAATTATGTCCATTAATATCCAAACTTATTTAAGTTTATTGTAATCAGTTTCGGTAACTCTTGTATTTGAGATTTTTTCAAAATAGTCTTCATTTACTACTTTATAAGTAGGCTCATAATAACCAGCATAAATATTAACTCCCTTTTTATTCTCAAAATCTACTTTTGGCATTATTGTTCTAACACATGACTTAAGACCAAGTTGATTGGTATTTGACTTTGATAGGTTTTTATCAACAAATTGCCAAACAGTTTTAGGAGGTTTGATTACTTTAAATGTAATTTTACTGTCCATTTTTTCATGTACATAACTAGCCATTTGATTAGAAATATAGGCTTGCAATCCGTTATATTCTCTTATGAAAGCGGGTACTTTAATAAAACCATCCCTGATTCCAAAAAACATAGCAAAAAGTAAATGCTCGCGTTCAGTAAAGTTAATTTTTGGATTATTAAAGTCAATTAATGAAGCTGAATCCTCTCTTGTAAACAGCATCAATAAGACTTTCTCTATCCCTGATTTGGCACTATTAAACCACTCTGATGTAGAACGAGAGCTATTAGAAGTATAACCATCTAATTTATCAGCCAACTCATTTGATCTTTTGCTTGCCTTTTCATCCCAATCACTATCCCGAAAAAAATTGATAAGTGAGTTTTTAAAATCATCTGATTCTATACAGGTAGACACGATACCCTTTAATATTTTATTTCCTGGTCTAGTCTCATCAATATCACCGTGAAAATATTCATGAATAAATTGAGGGATAGCTTGTTCTTTTGGGTCATTAGCTTGTGGGGTTACACTCCGAGAGCAGTCATCAAAAAAACCGTGGCTTAGAGCTCCATTTTTTGCATGATAAAAAAGTAATGACAGCATCCCGCCATAAGCATAGGCTGCTGGATAATTTGGTTTATTTTTAAGAGCTTCAATTTTAGTAAGCTGTATATTACTAGGCTCCAACAATATATCGGTATCAGTAGTTTCAAATAATTTTGATTCTGCTTTTGTTGAGGATAGATTTGTCTTATTTAATATAACATTTGATTTTATATCTGCATCTTTTACAAACCCATTGAGATCATCTTTAGTCTTAAAAATTATTTTTGAGATACACTCTAGATGTATCGGCAAGGGTATTAATATTTGCTCTATATCACCATTTAAAACTGACAAGTCAGAACTAAGATCAACTTCTTTAATTTCACCGTTAATTAAAGCATTCACCTGACCAGATAGTTTAGATAGGTCAAATTCAAGTAAGCAAGGGACTAAATACTCAGCCTCACTCACTGCTTTTTCCAATGAGCTTGCAGATACTTGATGGTTAAACAGAGGGAGGTACCCATCGTAATCGACCAAAATATCTTGGTAGTATTTGCTAAAACCTTCTGGTGAAGCCAGCAAGCCTTGAGCCAAAATCATGCGAAGATTATTAGTATTTGTTGGAAATAGCCAGTGTGCCTTTTTCTTTTGTGGAGCCATGTTATTATCTTCTCTTAATTAAATTAAGACATCTTCATCAAAATTATCGAGACTATAGATAATTCTGTGTAACTGCAATTTTAAATATGTTCTATTAATC
>CAZZIX010000069.1:0-11425 GCA_964654345.1 uncultured Methylomarinum sp. | reverse complement strand
GTGCCTAACAGACCTAATAAGGGGGCAACAGCCGCTAATAATTTAATCATTGATAAACCTTTTTCCAAGAAAGGGATTTCTCGGGTGATGGCTTCATCTAAAACTAGTTCCAGATTTTCTGTGCCAACAGATTTTTTTTGTTCTGCAGCAATAAAAATTCGCCCTAAGGGATTATCTGATGAAGGATCTGATGATCCAAGCTGAGTGGTCATTTTTTTTCCAATTAAGGTTAAAGTAACCCACCGAAAAATTGCGTAGATAAATCCAGCTGCACCCATAATCAGAATAATATATCCAATAATCCCACCTTGATTTATACGTTCTAAAGGATTAGGTGCCTGAATCAGCATACCCAGAATAACACCTCGAGTTGGATCAATTCCCATATTAACAGGGCCAGCTGTTGCTTCTGAGAGATCAGATGCCATTGATAAATACTTGCTTTCAGGCTGTTTTGCTAAAAGATTAAGTCGTGATGTATCAGGTAAAAACTCTAGATATTTTCCGTCAGCTAAGGCGTTAAATGCACCAATGCGAATAACTTTTGCTTCCTGAAGGTTACCAGCAGCCTGAATTTGTGTTGTAAAATGAACGACTTTTCCAGATTCAGTCATTTCATGTTGCAAGGTATACCATAAGGTTTCCAGTTGATCTATGGTGGGTAGAGCTTTGTTATTAGCAATAGAATCCAGTTTATCTGCTCGCCCTGGAAACTGGGCGGAGACTAAAGATTGGCTTAAATCAGCTTTTAAATCTCCAGCTGCTTGTTTAGCAACACCAAATAATTCACCTAAAACGCCACTTCGGTTTTTAAGTTCGGTTTCTAACAGGGTTAGTTCTTCTTCATTAGAATCTAAATGAGTTTTTAACTGCTGACTTAAACGTTCTTGCTTTTCTAATGTGGCAAGCGCTGCTTGTAATAAATGTTGCTGTTTATTTTTATCTGCAAGAAATTGTGATTCGCGAGATTTATTAATCCTTGCTTCTATACCTTGCGTTTTTTTAACCTCTCTTAATAATTGGTCTAGGCCGAGATGTTCTGCAAGTGCTAAAGGTGTGACAATAAGAAATGAACAGAGGATTATAAGTTTTTTCATTGACCTGCCTCCGCCGAAGGGATTGGAAGGGAAAGCATGTTAGGTGCTGTTTCCTTACGAGCGACGCGAAGTCCTTTGCGAATAGCATTTTTATAATCAGTCGATAAGACCTGCCACTTATTTTGTTCTTTATCCCAGTACCCAGTTTCGCTTCCATCAAAATGTTGATAATACAAAGCAACTCTACCTAATCGTAAGAAATCTACAGAACTTGTTACTCCATTTAAGGTTAGATCTGAGCGATAGGCTTCAATTGTATTTCCATAATCATTTTCTACTTGATAGGCTTCTAAAATGCGTCGAAATTTTTCGGCATTAGTTACATCTGCTCTAACAACCATTGTTTTTAGCTTATCTAATCGTTTCTTTCTTTCTTCGGGTAAAAAAGGTAAATCTAATGAAACAAATTTTTCTAAGCTATCCAACATACGTAGAATAAGAGGAACAATTTCACGTTGTGTATTTTCAATTTCATTTAACTGGTGATTTAAAGAAACTTTTTCAGCTTTTTGTGAGGTCAGTAAATCCTGTAAATGTTTATTATAGGTGACTAAGGTATCTATTTGATGTGTGGTTGTACGGTACTTTTCCAACATCAATTGTGTCTTATCACTTAGCGAATCAATTTTCTTTTGAGACTGGATGGCAGCATTATTGGTTGCTGTTTCTACATTAATGGCGGTATTTAAAGGTTCGGCAGAGGCAGGAAATGAAGATAAACTAATAGTAGCTACAATAAGGTGTTGAAAAAGACGAGGGGAAAGAGGCATGTATCTTCCTGTATTAAAGAATAGTTTTGAGATGATTAATGGATATTACTTTGGTCAGCAAACCAGGTAATAAGTTCCTGCTCGTTAATAGTACCTAAATGTTTTATTTTTTTATTGTCCCTTTCAAAAAAGTAAGTGAGAGGGAGTTCTCCACGCCATGTTTTGCCAACCTCAGCATATAAACGTGCTGTGTTTCTATCAGCAAAAACCCATTTTTCGACATTTTGAAGGTTTTTTGAGGCTAAAATTGTATTAAGCCTTTCTTCATCTAAAAAAGGATCTGTTGATATAGTAACAAGGCCTACATCAGGGTGTTTTTTTATTAATTTACCTAATAATGCAAGTTCTTTCATACAATAACCACAGGTTTCTGACCAAAAAGCGATAATATAGGGTTGGTCGATATGTTTTCGTTGTATTTGTTGAAAAGAACCTTGTCTAAACGGCATAATAGATGTTTCATTAGCTGATGAAACACTCATTGAGGTGCTTAACAGCACTATAAATAAAACTATAACTCTAGTGTTGAAGCTACCTAAACTGATTTTATTCATTGTATTTATTCGTCGACTGAAAACTTTAGCAATCATATCATAGCTTGTTGGATTCTTTTCTTCACTTTTAATCAAACCCTTCATTAATAATTAAGTAGCGCAGAAAGAATTAAAACAGTTAAAATATACGGTTTCTATTCTCGGACAGCCTCCTAGATTAATAGCATTTTTGTATAATTAATACCATGCAAAGTAAATTTAACACCGATGACTTAAGAATTTGTGAAACCAAAGAAGTCGTCGCACCGGTTCAAGTTCATGATGAAATACCGATCACTAAAGTAGCAGCAAATACCATTTTGCATGCACGAAATGATGTTCATAGAGTTTTAACAGGTGAAGATGATCGTTTAATAATGATTGTTGGCCCTTGTTCTATTCATGATGTAGAAGCCGCACATGAGTACGCTGGCTTATTAAAGGCAGTTAAAGAAGATTTACAAAAAGATTTAATTCTCATTATGAGAGTGTATTTTGAAAAACCACGAACGACAGTTGGCTGGAAAGGATTGATAAATGATCCTGATATGGATACAAGTTTTAATATTAATAAAGGTCTCAGGGTTGCTCGTCAATTATTATTAGATCTAAATGACTTGGGTGTTCCTGCTGCTACTGAATATCTCGATCTAATTACACCACAATATATCTCAGATTTAATTTCTTGGGGTGCAATAGGCGCTAGAACTACCGAGAGTCAAGTGCATAGAGAGTTAGCTTCGGGCTTGTCTTGTCCTGTTGGCTTTAAAAATGCAACAGATGGAGGGATTAAAATTGCAATTGATGCGATTAATTCTGCTATGAGACCTCATCATTTTTTATCGGTGACCAAAGAAGGACGGTCTGCAATTTTTTCTACTACAGGAAATAATGATTCACATATTATTTTACGGGGTGGGAATAATGAACCTAATTATGATGCTGTTAATGTTGAAAAAGTAGCAAAAGGGCTAGAAGAATCAGATTTGCCAGAAAATATTATGATCGACTTTAGTCATGCTAATAGTTTAAAACAATATCATCGACAATTAGTTGTTGCTGAGGATGTAGCTGAACAAATTGCTCATGGAGACCAACGAATTATAGGTGCAATGGTTGAAAGCCATCTAAAGTCTGGTAGGCAAGATACCGTTGAAGGACAGCCATTAACTTATGGAAAAAGTATAACAGATGCTTGTTTGGGGTGGGATGATACAGTTAAATTGTTGAATGATCTGGCTAAAGCCGTTCAAAAACGTAGAGCAGGGTTGGAAAAAGAATAATGAAAATATGTGTAAATGGTGATACTCGTGAATATAGCGAAGGTTCAGCGGTTGTAGATATTGTTGAGAGCCTAGAGTTGGCAGGAAAGAGAATTGCAGTTGAGTTGAATAAAGAAATTTTACCTTACGACCAATATAATCAAAAATTGAATGATAACGATCAGTTAGAAATTGTGCAAGCGATAGGGGGTGGTCAAGATGATATGTTTACCATAGCAGGGCAGGAATTTTCATCACGACTCTTGGTGGGGACAGGAAAATATAAGGATATGGAAGAAACACGTTTAGCAATTGAAGCAAGTGGTGCTGAAATTGTAACAGTTGCTCTTCGTAGAACTAATATTGGTCAAAATAAGAATGAACCTAATTTACTTGATGTGATCTCTCCAGATAAATACACTATTTTACCCAATACTGCTGGGTGTTTTACCGCTGATGATGCAATAAGAACATGTCGTTTAGCAAGGGAATTGTTAGGGGGGCACAAGCTGGTTAAATTAGAAGTGTTAGCCGATCAGAAAACTTTATTTCCAGACGTTGCTGAAACTTTTTCTGCAGCAGAACTGTTGGTAAAAGATGGTTTTGATGTCATGGTTTATACCAATGATGATCCAATTGCTGCAAAAAGGCTGGAGGATATTGGTTGTGTGGCAGTTATGCCATTGGCAGCACCTATTGGTTCTGGCTTAGGTATCAGAAACCCATACAATATTTTAACTATTGTTGAAAATGCGACAGTACCTATTCTTGTTGATGCGGGTGTAGGAACTGCTTCTGATGCAGCACTGGCAATGGAATTAGGTTGTGATGGAGTGTTAATGAACACGGCAATAGCAGCAGCTAAAAAACCTATCCTTATGGCTTCTGCAATGAAAAAAGGTATTCAAGCTGGCAGAGAAGCTTTTTTGGCAGGGCGTATGCCGAAAAAACGATTTGCCTCTGCATCTTCTCCTCTTGATGGATTGTTTTTTTAGAGTTGGTTTTTAGGTTACAAAAACAACTAATTTATAAATGATAATTCCAGAAAAAAAAGCTCATCCAAGAATTAAGAGTTATATCCTCCGCCAAGGACGGGCAACCTCTGGACAGCAAAATGCTATTGATAAGGTTTGGGATCATTACTGTTTAGATCCATCTAAAACCTATGATTACACAGAAATTTTTGGCCGAGATGCTCCGCTTATTGTTGAAATAGGTTTTGGTAATGGTAGCAGTCTTGCTGAAATGGCCCGTGCTAATCCTGATATAAATTATCTTGGTTTTGAAGTGCATCGGCCTGGAGTGGGTCACTTAATGTTGTTACTCGAAGAAAAAAAGGTAACAAACGTAAAGATCTATCATTTTGATGCCATTGAAATTTTGGAGCAGAAGATTCCAGATCATTTTTTATCAGGCGTTCATCTGTTTTTTCCTGATCCATGGCAAAAAAGGAAGCATCATAAACGACGTATTGTTCGTCCTAGTTTTGTACAACTATTATATAAAAAGCTGAAAAAAGGTGGGTATTTTCATGCAGCAACTGACTGGGAACATTATGCAAAAGAAATGATTAATATTTTGTTATCTTCTACTAATGGATTGGTAAATATAAATGAAGAGGGTGGTTTTTGCCCACGTCCGGAATATAGACCGCTCACAAAATTTGAAAATCGTGGCTTACAATTGGGACATGGTGTGTGGGATTTAATTTTTAAAAAAATAAAGTAGTTATCTTCAGTGAAGTAATATCAAGTTATGCCGCAGCAACAATTGGCTCAGGTTGGGTTAGTTTTAAACGCATTGACTTGATAATCATAACTAGCTCCTTCCTTTGGGTTTTTAATGGCTCTAATTCTGCATCTAGGTTTGCTATGCTTTCCGCCACAGACCCTTTAGATTCACTTATTTTTCTAAGCATATGTAAGCGACTTTCTATTTGCTTCTTATGGTCTTTTATTTGATGCATTAGCGGTGTTAGAACGCTTTTACACCATGATAAAGCATCACGTTGAGCTTGGTTTAATATATTTCTAGCTTTAGTGATGAGCGTATTATAAAGCTTGTTTATCACTAAGCTTTGTTCAGTCATTGTGGTTTTTGAACTGCTTCGGAATGCTTCACCTGCTTCAAATATTTGTTCTAATTCAAATTGATACTGCTTGATTGAAAATAATTGAGGTTCGATTTCTTTAAAGCCGTATTCATCCTGAAATTTTTTGTGAATCGCTTTAACTAGGAGGCGTGTTTCATTGGTGGTATCAACAGAATCTTGTAATAAATCACTAAGATCATCAAATAATAAGCGAATATTTTGCTTCATTCCATAAGTAGTTAAGCTTTTAGACATATCTTCCTTGGTTTTTTTGATAATAGCATCAAACTTATCATTTGAAAAAGAGGCTATTAATTTTTTAGCTTGTACTGCAAAGACTTTTCGGCTTGCCTGGAAATTTTCGACATTAGTCATATAGGCATTTTGTCTATCTCTGGTTTCCGCCATCAGTTTGCCAGTCATTTCATGGTTATCAAAATCAACTTTCTTGAACTCATTAAGTTGAGATTGCGCACCAGATAATTTTGTTTCCGTTAAACTGAGTGACTCAGAAACTAAAAAGCCAATGTCTTTGTTGACTGTTTCCATCAATATACTTCGACGTTGGTTCAAAATATCTTCTGATAAATAGCGTTCTAAAGAAGTTAAACGACTTCGTTCTAGTAACGGACCATCGGATTTAACTTTAGCAAGTAAGGCTTGTTTGGCTGATACTGGAAAAACAAATTTTTCTTCTAAGTTTAAAAGCGATGCTGATGATTTGATCTGTTTCTGAATTGATTCTTCATAACCATCTTCACCAGAAAGGTCATCCCACATAGAATCAATCTTATTCATGACTACGGCTAAACCTTGTTTATTATTGCCTCTTGAATTACAGACATGGTTTCGCCACATATCCATATCACTCTTCGTGACACCCGTATCTGCGGCTAATACAAAAACGATGGCCTGTGCGCTAGGCAATAAACTTAATGTTAATTCAGGTTCCGTACCTAGCGCATTTAACCCAGGGGTATCAAGAATGCATAAGCCTTCTTTTAGTAGGGGGTGAGGAAAACTTATCATTGCATGGCGCCAACGTGGTATCTCGACTGACTCAGGGTTGATGATGCCTTGTTCTGCTGCTTGACGTTCGTTCCATAAACCTAATTTGTCGGCAGTCTCTTTATCGACTTGCTTTGTTGCAATCAGTGCTTTAAAAGCATCCTGCATTTGAGCTGGAGATTCACTATCCAGTTCTATCTTGGTCCATAGCTCAGGGCGTTGCTTGTATTCTATCAGCGAGGTATTTTCTAATCGGGTTTCTATTTTTAATAACCGAATATAACTACCACCTTCTGGGTCATGAAATAACTCAGTAGGGCACATCGTCGTTCTACCTACGGCAGAGGGTAATAACCTTACGCCCGTTTCAGCAAAAAAAAGTGCATTAATTAGCTCAGTTTTTCCTCTTGAAAATTCGGCTACAAATGCAAGTGTAATTTTATCTGTTTTTAGTCCATCAACGATATTTAAAATGGTGTCAGTACTATGAGGATCGCTTAGTTTATATCGAATACGCCACTCTTGGTACATTTCAATTGCTTCATGCAATCGCCCTCGCCATTGGGTATATTCATGTAGATGTTCTTTAAAATATAAATTACTCATGCCTAGCCTTTTAGAATGCCGACTTTTCCTAAAATAAAAAAAGGATATATCATTTTTAAACAATTGTAGTCGAAAAATGAAGATCTGTTAAATTTTTGATAAGTTTACCCACTAGTTCGAATTTTCCTTACCAAAAAAACATTAAACACCATAATTTAAGCGATATTGCTTAATTAGCTCTAGTTGTTTTGTAGAACTTTCATCTAGTTCTAAAAAAGCAATAATATTATTAAGTGAGATTATTGATATTACTTGTATTCCAAACTGATCGTTAATTTCTTGAATTGCAGATGAATTGTTTTTTCCTGTTTCCTGTCTATCCAAAGCGATTAAAACACCTGCTGGTGTTGCATTCATGCTTTTTATAATTTCAACTGATTCTCTAACTGATGTTCCTGCAGTAATTACATCATCAATGATCAAAACATTGCCTTGTAGTGAGCTTCCAACAATAAGACCTCCTTCACCGTGGTCTTTAGCTTCTTTCCGGTTAAAGGCAAAAGGTATATCCTGTTTAAGTTTAGAGTAGGCAATTGATGTAGTACTTGCCAGAGGAATACCTTTGTATGCAGGGCCGTAGAGCATATCTATTTCAAGTTTAGACTCTATTAATGTTTGTGCATAGAATTGTCCTAGTTTACCTAATTTTTCACCGGTGTTAAATAATCCAGTATTAAAAAAATAAGGACTGATTCTGCCTGATTTTAATTTAAACTCCCCAAACTTAAGGACATTGCAATCTAATGCATACTGAATAAACTGTTTTTGATAATCAAGCACGATAAAGTTTTAAGATAGCTGGGGTTTATTTAAAAACACCCACAATTTTTAGTATTACTGATTGAAGATAAGTCCATATTACAGTAACTTTAATAAAATTTCGCTAATTTATGAACTTTTTTAATACTTCATCAAGAAAATTCCAGCCTTTTTCAGTACAAAAGTAAGTATTATCTTTTTTTGTTAATAGATTTTGACTAACACAGTTTGATAATGCTGGCTCTAAGGCAGAGGCACCTAGCCCTGTAGATGTTTGAAAATGCGCAAGACTAAAGCCAGTCTTAAGACGTAATTGGTTCATTAAAAATTCTAGAGGTAATTCTTCTGTTGGTATTTTAGTTAATGAAGCTGTTTTATTTTTTAAATAATGTTCAGGGCTTTTTGCTTTTATGCTCCGAATTATGTTTGTTGGACGTAAACGGCTGAACTTTCCATGGGCTCCAGCACCGATACCTAAATAATCCCCAAATTTCCAATAATTTAGATTATGTTGGCAATAGGCATTTTCTTTGGCATAAGCAGAAATTTCATATTGCATGTAACCTGATTCTGCAAGTAGTGACTGACATTTTATTTGCCCGTTAAAAATATCATCATCTTTAGGTAAAACAGGGGGGGAATTGTGGAAGTAGGTATTGGGCTCTAAGGTCAGTTGATAAAAAGAAATATGGCTAGGGTGCATTTTTATTGCTGTTCTAACATCATTGATCATTTCCTGACTAGACTGGTTGGGTAATCCAAACATTAAATCAAGATTTATATTGTCAAAACCAGCTTTATGGGCAATCTCAATAGCAGTCAATGCTTCTTCTGCTGAGTGAACCCGACCTAGTTTTTCTAAATGGTGATTGTTAAAGCTTTGGATACCTATTGAAAGCCTGTTAATTCCAATGCTATGATAATCAGAAAATTTCTGACTTTCAAAAGTTCCAGGGTTAGCTTCTAAAGTTATTTCCAGGTTTTTTTGGAGAGGTATTAATCTAGCTATGCCACTAAGTAAATGATCAAAACTAGAGGCAGAAAATAAACTGGGTGTTCCTCCGCCGATAAAAATGCTACTAATAGCCTTGGCTGTATTGAATAATTTAAGGTCTTCCCGTAAATCATTGAGTAATGCCTCAATATATTGCTGTTCTGGCGCTTCTGATTTAAGAGCATGCGAATTAAAATCACAGTAAGGACATTTTTTAATACACCAGGGGATATGAATATATAAGCCTAAAGAACTCAAAATTGACTTACCGGTTCTTCAATGATTGGGTTAGATAAGGTTCCAATTCCTTCGATTTCAATTTTAACCGTTTGTCCTGGTTTCATATATCCGCGTGGATTCATCTTAACGCCAACACCGCTAGGGGTTCCTGTGGCAATCACGTCTCCAGGTTCTAATGTCATTGCTTTTGATAGGTATTCAATCATCTCAAAGCAATTAAAAATCATGTGTTTAGTATTGGAATCCTGTCTTAGTTCATCATCAATCCAGGTTTTTATGTTTAAATTATGAGCGTCTCTAATTTCGTCTGAAGTGGTAACCCATGGCCCCATTGGACCGTGTGTATCAAAAGACTTTCCTAACATCCAGGTTGGTGAGCGGACTTGCCAGTCGCGCACCGATACATCATTAACGATAGTATATCCTGCAATAACTTGATGAGCTTTTTCTAAAGGAACATGGCGGCAACGTTGACCAATAACAAAAGCAAGTTCGCCCTCATAATCTAATTTATCCGAGACAATAGGGCGATGAATTGCCTCTCCATTGCCAATGACGCAACTACTTTGTTTAGTGAAAAATAGTGGGTATTGTGGTTTTTCCAACTGTGTTTCATTAATGTGGTCAGTGTAGTTAAGTGCAATCCCTAAAAATTTTCCTGGCCTAGGAACTGGAGCTTGAAGTTTCACATTTGATAAAGGAATGCGGTTTTCTCCACTGTTTATCAATTTTTTCAAAGCCTGTTTTGCTGATTCTCCTTTATTTAAAAAATCAATAACATTGTCTGGAGTTTCAGAATTTCCTTCGCATGAGATAACTTCGTCCGCAATAACTGCACCTAGCTGCAAGGAATTATTATTGAGAAATGTTATGAGTTTCATTTTTTTGGCTTTAAAAAAGGACTGTTAGATAGAAACGATACAAGAGTAACACAGGAAATGTTTACATAGATTGTATATTTTTTAATTAATACTAGACTTAAGATTAATTAAAAATTTTGTCTGTGGGTTGAATTAAACTGTGGTTATAAGTAAAGCTAAATGTGTTTTTTTTATATTTCTGAGCGTAGTATTGATGAGCGCAGAAGCTGCATCGACAAAAAAAATGTATCGCTGGGTAAATGAAAATAATAAGGTTTATTTTTCTGATCAGATGCCACCTGATCAAGTTAAACATAGAAGAGAAACTTTAAATAAACATGCTCGTGTGATTGATGTCGTTGAGAAAGAGAAAACTAAAGCACAACAAGGACTGGAGAAACGTTTAGTAAAATTACGCATTCAACAGCAAGCTATTCTTCAGAAACAAAAAATCAAAGATAAGGTTTTATTGACTACTTTTCGTAGTCTGGAAGATATAGGTTTGGCTTTAAAAGGGAAGATGTTGGCTCTTGATAGGCAAAGAGGAGTTGTTCAGGGTAATTTAGATCGGTTAAATAAGCAATTAAGGCAACAACAGAAAAGAGCTGCTCAATATGAGCGTGATGGACATAAGGTTCCTAAAAAAACAAGTGATAATATTTTATCCAGCAAAATGCAAATCGAAATGACATTGATTGAAATTTCTAAGAAATTTGAAAATAAGCGAAATACTAGAAAGAAATTTGAAGAAGATATTGCTCGATTTACCTTTTTAACTCAATCAAAGGGCAGTAGTCATGTTCTTACCCGTAAAACAGCAGAAACTAAGGCTGAAACTGAATTAGGGGTTTATATTTGCGAGACTAAAAAAATATGTGATAGAGCTTGGGTGTATGCAAAGCAGTTTATAAACACTTATTCTACAACAAATTTATATGTAGAAACTGAGCGACTGATTATGAGTCAAGATCCGACTAAAAATACTGATTTAAGTTTATCTGCATCTAAAATGAATGTAGATAATAATAAAAATCAGTTATTCCTTGATATTCGTTGCTATAAATCATCCCTTGGTAAGGATTTATGTGCAGGTGTGGAAGCAAGACATATTAGAAATTCTTTTAGTGACTATATTAAGTCTGCTTTAAAGGCAGAAATTTAAGGGTGTAAATTTGTTTTAAACATGGAAGTTACACAGAATTAT
>CAZZIX010000068.1:0-11467 GCA_964654345.1 uncultured Methylomarinum sp. | reverse complement strand
GCTGCGCTTGTTAGGGATGAAATAAAGTTATTTCAGGCACAAATGATGATTTAAATAGATTGTTTAAATTCTGTAAATAAGACTATCCATAA
Organism: uncultured Methylomarinum sp.; assembly: GCA_964654345.1. Lineage (GTDB taxonomy): Bacteria > Pseudomonadota > Gammaproteobacteria > Methylococcales > Methylomonadaceae > QPIN01. The sequence continues at coordinate 11,375 of CAZZIX010000068.1, read as the reverse complement.
AGCCGTTCTGTTTTCCATGACTTATATCTATCGGGTGAGAATTTTTCCACTATTCCTTTTTCTTCGTACATTTCGTATTCTTTTCGAAATAGAACGGCTGTTCTAAAGGCATGGAACTCTTCATCAGAACTTACGCTATCGGCTCGTCCAACATGAAAGGTTTTTGTATGACCATTGCCATCTTTTCTCCAATGGCAACTATAAACCATATAGTGGACACCGTTTCTTTTATCAAATTGAACCGACTTTGATACTCCTAAGACCCCCGTTGATTTTTTATGTGTCGGGATTGTTCCATAGCGATATTTGTTACTTTCTTGAAACATGGTAAGCATCTGGTCTCGCCAACTAATCGCAGCTTTTAAAGATTTACTCTTACTACCCCACATATTATGAGAAAAATAGCGGCTATATTCTTTTCTATCTCTTACTATCCTGACTTGAAACCCTTTTTTATCAGGCTCAGTTATTTGTTTATGTTTTGTTGCTGACATGATTTTAATTCTATTTTTATTATTTTAAGTGTTTTTGTTAAAACTATTATGAAGTTATTAGGAAATAGGGTCTAAGGCAACTTTATCAAAAAGAGGTTGATCTTAATAAGGATCATCAGATTTTTGCTTAAATAAAAAATAAGCAAAAAAAAGCCTGTAACGTAACCGGTACAGGCTTTTAAATATATGGAGCTGATGATAGGAGTCGAACCTACGACCGGTTGATTACAAATCAACTGCTCTACCAACTGAGCTACATCAGCAATGTCGATCAGAGTATTATACAAATATATTTAAGCCTGTCTAGTGCTATTTTTAAATCGTTTACTTGTCTTGTTCTTTCCTTTGTTAGAATTGATGTTAATTGTAAATTTTGTTTTAAATTTTAATGATTTACCTTGTTTAGTGATTGTTCCTACATTATTAGGTTGAAATGAAGGAATTAAGTATTTTTTACCATTCCCGATTAAGTCCGAGCGCCCCATTTTTTTTAAAGCATCACGTAAAACCGGCCAGTTTTTTGGGTCATGATATCGTAAGAAAGCTTTATGCAAGCGGCGTTGTTTAATGCTTTTTGGAATAGCCATATCATCTGCTTTACGGCTTACCTTGCGTAGAGTATCTTTACCCGAATGATACATTGCAGTAGAAATTGACATGGGGGAGGGTAGGTAGGCTTGCACTTGATCTGCTCTAAAACCATTACTTTTTAGCCATAAGGCTAGATTAAGCATATCAATGTCTTTAGTACCTGGGTGAGCTGCAATAAAATAAGGAATTAAATACTGTTCTTTACCTGCTTCTTTTGAATATTTATCAAACATTTGCTTGAAGCGGTCATAAGTTCCCATTCCTGGTTTCATCATTTTTGACAAAGGGCCACTTTCAGTATGTTCTGGTGCTATTTTTAAGTACCCTCCTACATGGTGAGTCACTAATTCTTTGACATATTCTGGCGATTCGACAGCTAGGTCATAACGTAAACCAGACGCGATAAATATTTTTTTTATACCCGGTATTGCTCTAGCTCTTCGATATAACTTAATCAATGAAGAGTGATTAGTGTCTAAATTATCGCATATTCCTGGGTAGACACAAGAAGGTCGCCTACAGGCCTCTTCAATTTTTTTATCTTTACAGGCTAAGCGATACATATTGGCCGTTGGCCCACCTAAATCAGAAATATGTCCGGTAAAACTAGGGGATGTATCACGAATCGCTTCAACTTCTTTGATAATTGAATCTTCTGAGCGACTTTGGATAATTCGGCCTTCATGTTCGGTAATAGAACAGAAAGTACAGCCACCAAAACAGCCCCGCATAATATTGATTGAGTGCTGGATCATTTCAAATGCCGGAATGTTAGCATTGCCGTATTGCGTGTGAGGTAGTCGAGAATAGGGTTGGTCAAAGACGCCATCCATTTCCTTCGTAGTTAAAGGTATAGGGGGAGGGTTAATCCATATCTGTCGTGAGCCATGGCGCTGAATGAGAGGCCTGGCATTCCCCGGATTAGTTTCCCCATGCATTACTCTTGACGCATGAGCATAAAGAATAGGGTCGTCTTTGACTTTCTCATAATCTGGAATTCGAATGACTGTTTTAGAGCGTTGAGTATTAGGTATTCGTCTTGTAAATTGAATGACCTTTTCCATATTCGAAGTTGACAGTTTTTTATCACAAGCTGACTCTGCTTGATAAGGATCAATGGGGGGATTAATAATACCTGGGGTATCAATCGCTGTGGAATCTTTTTCAGTCCAATCTAAAGGGATTTGTTTAACAAAATGAACGGTACCACGGATGCCTTTTATCTCAGTAATGGCTTCTTTGGTTGCTAAGCGATGTGCAATCTCAACAATTTGTCTTTCAGCATTGCCATAAACCAGTATATCGGCTTTAGAATCCATCAATACAGATTTGCGGACTTTATCTGACCAGTAATCATAATGAGCAATACGGCGTAAACTTGCTTCTATCCCGCCAATGATAATAGGAACCTTTTTATAAGCTTCTCGGCAACGATGTGAATAAACATTGACTGCTCGGTCTGGACGTTTTCCCCCTTCACCATTCGCTGTATACGCATCATTAGATCGAATTTTTTTGTCAGAAGTGTATCGGTTGACCATGGAGTCCATATTACCGCCAGTCACACCAAAAAATAAATTAGGTCGTCCTAGTTTTCTAAAGTCTTCTACATTAGTCCAATCAGGTTGAGAGATAATACCCACTCTAAAACCTTGTGCTTCTAAAACACGACCTATCACAGCCATGCCAAAACTTGGGTGATCAATATAAGCATCCCCAGTTACCAAAATAATATCGCATGAATCCCAATTGAGCGTATCCATTTCAGCCATGCTCATGGGTAACTCATAGGCAATTCCAAAGCGATGAGGCCAGTGCTTTTTGTAGCCAAATAGGTTAGGTGCACTTTGGGTCATGGGCTGATAACTTTCAATAAGGAATTATTATTTCTTTTAAGATCTCTTACAAAAACCGGAAAATCAATTTGATATTGCTGTTCTAGTTGTTTTGCTTTTTCTCTAAGTTGTTTTATTGTATATTTTGGTGCATTTTCTCTAAAAGCAAAACCAATAATATTACCGCGTTTCCGCACGGGTAAAAAGAGTATTTTCCATTCAAAAATACTTCCCATATTCCATGCAACCTCTTTAAAAAGGTCCTTATTGGTTCCCCATAAGTTAATCGCTAAAAGGCCATCATCTTTTAAAAGTGTTCTGCAATTATCGAAAAATTTTTCACTGCTGACTTCAAGCGCCATACCTTCATGATCATAGGCATCTATAAGCATAACATCATGTTTTTCTTCTATTTTTTTGCTTTGTTGAGAGACATATTCACCACCACAGCCTATTTTAATTTTAAGACGAGGGTCAAATGGAAGATCAAAGTGACTATATGCAACTTTAAGTACGCTAGTACGATATTCTACGACTTTTATCTTGCATTGTGAAAATTGGTGCAATAAATACTTAGCAATAGCACCACCGCCTAAGCCTATCATTAATATATCTTCAGGGGAGTCATTAAATAATAAAAGACCCATCATTGCTTTCGCATAGAGAGAATGTATTTGTTCATGATCATCTAAAATCATGGTACTTTGTCTTGAGGATGAGCCGAAATGTAAGGCTCGAATCCCTTTAGAATCAACAATTTCTATGATGCCTTCATCATCATGAGTTTGATGAATTAGCAAACCGTCATATTTGTACATTAATGTTAGAATAATATTAAAAACCATTCTATTTTCTCTTAAAAGCGGTGTTATGTCATGGATAATATAAGTTTTAATGAGAAAAGAAAGGGTGTAGATTAAGCAGGTATACTTCGCATGATTAGTCATGCAAAATATATTAACAAAGGAAAACGGTTTGTGAGGTAGTTTAACTGTAGCTCTGGATTAAAACAAACAACCCACCTATCTACACATTAAAAATGCGACAAATAGGTGGGAGATATTTTATTTTGCGATTGCTTCAGTTGCTTTTTCTTTAACAACGTCGACTGCTTGGTTGGTTTTTTCAGTTACTTTTTCTTTTACAACGTCAGTTGCTTGAGCAGCTTTCTCTGAAATAGCATTACCTGTTTCAGCTACGGCAGATTTTGCTTGTTCAGTCGCAGTAGCTTGAGGGTTAGCTTCTACCGCTTGTCCTGCTTCTTTATTTTGTGAAATAGGCGCTGGAGCTGCTGCTGCTGGAGCTTCATCTTTTGGTAATAACACTTCAACTTGAGCTTGACTGCGTAAAGTTGTTAAAAAAGTTTGAATTTTTTGACGTTGAAGCATAGGACGAATTTGCTCTTTAACGCTATCAAATGAGGGTGGTGTTTGAGATCTAGAACCTTTTCTTAAAATAACGTGATAACCAAACTGAGTTTTTACTGGTTCAGTGGTGAATTTATTATCTTCCAAGGCAATCACTGCTTCAGAAAATGGAGGAACCATTTGGCCCGAAGCAAACCAGCCTAAATCACCACCTTTTGGTCCAGAAGGGCCGGTAGATTTCTTTTTGGCTAACTCTGCAAAATCAGCACCTTTTGTTAAGTCTGCAATAATTGCCTTCGCTTCTTCTTCTGTTTTTACAAGAATATGACTAGCCTGATATTCATCGCCTGCTTTAGTGATGTTTTTATCATATTCAGCCTGTAATTCAGCATCAGTTAACGGGTTTGATTTTATATAGTTTTGAATGGCTGCTTGTGATAATAAAGACTGTTTAATTGTTGCAAGCTGTTCGTTATACTCAGGGGTTTGATCAAGTTTTTTCTGAGTTGCATCTTGAATTAGCAGCTCTCTTTGAATTAATTCATCAATTAATTTTTCTTTTGGAAAAGATTTTCCTTGGCTACGTTGAGCAAGTTCTTTTTCTAACGATTCCAATGAGGTTTTACTGATGTATGCTCCATTAACTGATGCGACAGCATTTTCTTTTGATACAACGGGTGTTGCAGAGCCGTTTCCAGGTGTAGATACTTTTTCATTGCAGGCTGTCAGTAGTGTAGAGCTTGCTATGATTAGAGAAATGAGAGTTTTGTTCATTGCTTGATCCTTAAATGTTTTCAGATGGAGTTAGTGCATTAATTCCTAATGCGTGAATTTCACTTTTCATCATATCACCGAGTGCTTGATAAATTAGTTGATGTCTTTGAACTAAGGTTTTGTCGTTAAATGCCTCTGCAACAATTGTAACGTTAAAGTATCCGCCACCTTTTCTTGCACCAGCATGTCCTGCATGGGCAGCACTATCATCGATTATTTCAATTGACTCTGGGTTAATCGCTTGATTAAGTTTTTGTTTAATAAGTTCTGCTGTCATTTCGGATATATTTGTTTAAAGGGTTTTACTACAACATGTTTATAAACGCCAGCCGTAACATAGGGGTCGTCATCTGCCCAGCTTTTTGCTTCTTGTAAATCAGAAAATTCAGCAATAACCAAACTTCCGGTAAATCCTGCCTCACCGGGTGTATTACTATCAATAGCTGGATGGGGGCCTGCTAATACAAGGCGGCCTTTATCTTGTAGATTGTCTAGTCTTTGTAAATGTGCCGGACGTGCTGATTTTCTTTTTTCAAGACTATCATTAACATCCTCACTAAGAATTGCATATAACACAATATTTATTCCTTTGGTTCAGGGATATGTTTATAAATAAAAAGCATTTGTACAAAAATAAAAACAAGCATAAGTCCTGGTACACCAAAGGTTTTAAAAGTAACCCAGTCATCAGTATTGAAGTTTTTCATCACATAAATATTTATAAAACCAACACTGATAAAAAATGATGCCCAGAATAAATTTAGCCTTTTCCAGATAGCTGGCGGTAACTCTAAACTTGCTCCCATCATACGTTCAATAAAGGTCTTTTTGCCAAAAAATTGACTGCCTAGGAAAGCAAGTCCAAACAGCCATTCTATAATGGTTAATTTCCATTTTATAAATTGTTCGTCGCGTAAATATAGAGTTGCACCACCCATTACCACAATAAGCCCTAATGTTATCCACTGCATAGGCTCTACTTTTTTATTTATAATCCAGCTAAGCCCAACCTGAATAATGGTGGTTCCAATAATAACGGCAGTTGCTGTGTATATATCATAAAATTTATAAGTGATAAAAAAAAGTATGACAGGGATAAATTCAAAAAGTTGCTTCATGATGCGAATTAATTTTAACTGTTAATTGTTTTATAGATTGATCTTGTGATTTTTAGATATAAAAATCAACGCTAGAAACTAGCTCGGAGCGTTGGTCTTTTAAAGGCTGGATATTTTCTTGAATGTAGGCGTTTAATGCACGATTTGATTGAGTATTAAATAAACTTGTTTGTTTGTTTTTTATACCATTCGAAATAGTGTCGATATCAGAAACATTTATAGTGCCTTTTGCATTGGCCTTTGATTGTGGCTCTGCAGAAACGGGTTCTTTTAAACTAACTTTACTAGGCAATGATGCTTTGTTAGCACTATTTTTCTTAGCCTCAAACTTTTTAGGGATGCTGGCTAGGGAAGAACTGTGGATTTCCATTTTACTTCATTTATCGAATGGGTAACTAATTAAGTATACATGAAATTATAAAGGTTTCTGCTAGAATATTGATTTTTTTGGAGCAAAAGATGGATAAATCAACTAAAACAGAGTTAGAAGCCGCCGCTTTTAGGCGTTTAGTTTCTCATTTGCAAAAAAACACTGATGTTCAAAATATTGATTTAATGATTCTAGCTGGTTTTTGTAGAAACTGTTTATCAAAGTGGATGGTTTCTGCAGCAGAGGAACAAGGAGCAGTCTTAAATTACGAGGATGCAAGAGAACAAGTTTATGGAATGCCCTATAGCGAATGGAAAGATAAATTTCAGCAAAAAGCTACTGCAGAACAGTTAGCAGCTTTTGAACAAAGATGAATGAAAAGTGATGAATAGAGCAATTTTTTTCGAAATATAGCGAGTCAAAAAATATATTTAAGAACCTGTTCAAGACCGTTACGACGTAAATGAGGGTTTCGAGCGCCGCCCAAGCATAACTGGCAGTGGTGCTGTAGATCTTGAACTGGTTCTTAGTGTTTCAATCTATTATTAGGCTTTGCTGATTATAAAAAAAAATAAACTATTTAAACACCAGCTAATTTTAAAATTAGCAATCCCAATGATTTTGACCAATATATCTACTCCATTATTAGGTTTAGTAGATACTGCTGTTTTAGGCCATTTAGATTCTGAACAGTTTTTAGCTGCTGTTGCGCTTGGTGGGTTGATTTTTAGCTTTATTTTTTGGGGCTTTGGTTTTTTGCGAATGGGAACGACCGGACTTACAGCTCAAGCATTTGGAAAAAATAATACAGATGAGATCAATGGGATACTTATTAGAGCCATTGTATTAGCTTTAATTATTTCAGCTATGTTGTTGTTATTTCAACAAACTATTGGGTTTATCAGCTTTTGGCTGCTTGAGAGTGATAAAAGTGTTGAAAACCTGGCTTTGAAATATTTCGAAATAAGAATATGGAGTACACCAGCAACTCTGTGTTTATATGTTTTGATGGGTTGGTTTTTAGGTAGGCAGAATGTAGCAATACCACTTGTTGTCGTCGTGATGACAAATTTACTCAATATTGGTTTAGACCTGTTGTTTGTTTATCATCTTAACATGGAAGTTAAAGGGGTGGCGTTAGCCTCTGTAATTTCTGAATATTTTGGGTTAGCTATTGCTTTATTAAGTATGTTCTTTTATATAAAGAAACAAAAGGTTTTTTGGAAATGGATGTATTTAGCTAATTTTGATAAATATAAAGCAATGCTTCTAATCAATAGCCATATTTTTGTTAGAACCTGGTGTTTGATTTTTGCATTTGCTTTTTTTACGGCACAAAGTGCAAAAATGGGTGCGATAATTTTAGCAGCAAATGCAGTTTTACTTAATTTTCAAACTTTTATGGCTTATGCTTTAGATGGTTTTGCACATGCAGCTGAAGCAGTAGTTGGGCGAGCAAAGGGAGCAAAAGATAAGGTATTAGGTAGGCAAGCTATTTTAACTTCTTGTCTATGGTCTTTTGTTGTCGCACTTCTTTTTTCGGGATTATATTTTATTTTTGGTCAACAAATCATTAATTTGTTAACAGGGCTGGATAATGTACGGGAGGTAGCTTTTATTTATTTGCCTTGGTTAATTATAATGCCCTTAGCTTCATTCCTTTGTTATCTTTTTGACGGTATTTTTATTGGATTAATGTTAACTAAAGGGATGAAAAACACCATGCTTTTTTCATTATTCTGCGTGTTTTTCCCCTTATGGTACTTTACTCAGGAATTAGGTAATCAGGGATTATGGATAGCGATGCTAGGATTTATGATGGCACGTAGTTTATCAATGGCAATACTTTATAAATATCAAAAAACAAGAAGTAAAGGGGTGAATAATTTTATATTTTAGGAAATGATGCTTTAGTTCGAGTAAAATTACTGAAATTGAAATTACAATTTGTAAAGGAAAGTATTATGAAAAAATTTTTATTTTTAGCCTTGTTCCTATCTTCAATGATTATACAAGCTAAAGAAGTGAAACAAGAGTGGAAAGGAACTGCTCTGTCTGAAGAGACGATAAAAACAATCCAGCAGTCTCAGGTAAAGTATAAAAAATGTGTGGGGACTGAGATGCAAAAAGAAGGGTATGCCAAAATTGAATCTCGTAGTGCAACGGATGCCATTATTAAGCAATGTGAAACTGTGTTGTCTAAAATGAGACAAACTTATATTGATGCTAAAGTGCCTGAAGTGATAGCAGATCGTCATTTGAAAAAGATGCGTATAACGATTACACGTCGTGTTTTAAAACAATTGATGTTTGCTGAAGCTGCCCGTGCAGCAGGCCAGTAAATTAGATTAAACTGGGTTTGGAAACATTTTGACTTATTTAAACACCTAATCAAAATTATCAAAGAGTTATGAATAAAAATTATGCAATTGATTTATCTTTAATGCCATCAACATTTGATTTATGGCATGTCTATTTAATAGTTGCGGTCATCATTTTGGCACTCATACTGATTTTTGTTTTATTGGCAATGATTATTGGCATGGCAAGGAGAGCTAAAAAATCAGCGGCAGATCAGGCACTTTTAGCTGCAGTTCCAGTTGAACCAGAAGTTAAGGTAGTTGAAAAAATTGTTGAAGTAGAAAAAATAGTTCAGGCACCGGCTCCTGAACCCATAGTCTTAAAGGAAGCATCGTCTGACGCTGCTCTTCAGTTATTGAGCATATTGCAAAAAGATGCACGGTTTATTGATTTTATTAAGGAAGATATTGGTAGTTATAGTGATGCGGATATTGGTGTTGCTGCACGTGTTGTACACGAAGGTTGTAATAAAGCAATCAATGACTATTTTACTTTAAAAACTGTCCGTTCAGAACAGGAAGGCAGTAAAGTGACTTTAGCAAAAGGGTTTAATGCATCGGAAGTTCGTTTAACGGGTAATATTGTTGGAAAAGCACCTTTTTCTGGTTCTTTAATTCATAAGGGTTGGGAAGTTACGGATGTTCGGTTGCCTAAACTAACTCAAGGACATAATGCAAAAATAGTAGCCGCAGCTGAGGTTGAATTGTGAGTGGTTTGTTTGGACATGTAAACAAAGGTAAATCGACTTCTGAATCTGATGAAAACGAAGAGGTTCAACAAGATAGTGATGAGCAATCCAGTGAGGCTGAAAATGAGATTTCAACAGAAGATTTACCTACATCTGCTGAATCTATAAGTTCGAAATCAGCTGATAATGAAGGTGGTAAATATTCAGTTGGTATAGATTTAGGAACGACTCATTGTGTTTTATCTTATGTTGATTTAAGTAAGGATGAAGATGAGTTAACGCAAGAAGTCATGGCTATCCCTCAGTTGACATCACCTGGGGTAGTTGGTGATAAAAATCAACTTCCTTCATTTTTATATCTGGCTCATGAGGCTGAAACTGCTGAAGGCTCAACTAGCCTGCCGTGGATAGAACAACCACAATATTTAGTGGGTGAGATTGCACGAGATTTAGGCAGTAAAACACCCATTCGTTTGGTGTCTAGTGCTAAAAGCTGGTTATGTCATGCAGGTGTTGATTGTAAAGAACCTATTTTACCTTCAGAAGCGCCAGAGGATGTTGATAGAATCTCACCTTTTGAAGCAACCAAAGCTTATTTGCAACATATGAAAGAGGCATGGGGAAATAAACATCCTAATGCCCCGTTAGAAGATCAGGATTTAATAATTACAGTCCCAGCATCATTTGATCCGGCAGCCAGAGAATTAACTGTTGAAGCCGCAAAATCTATTGGTTTAAATCAAGCGCTTTTATTAGAAGAACCTCAATCTGCTTTATATAGCTGGATTGATAATAGTCTGGGTGATTGGCGAAACCATGTCAGTGTAGGTGATGTGATTTTAGTGATTGATGTGGGTGGAGGTACTACAGATTTATCCCTTATCGCAGTCACCGATGAGGAGGGTAATTTAGAATTAACACGTATCGCCGTAGGAGACCATATTCTACTAGGTGGTGATAATATGGACTTGGCATTAGCCTATACCATTAAAGCTAAAATGGAGCAGGAGAGTGGAAATCGTCTTGAGCCTTGGCAAGTACAAGCTTTAACTCATGCCTGTCGAGATGCGAAAGAAAAAATCTTTAATAATCCAGAAATGGATAATGTACCTTTGGTTGTTCCTAACCGAGGCTCATCACTGATTGGTGGGACTTTACGATCAGAATTAACACGAGAAGAAGTTGATAATGTTTTAGTGGCTGGTTTTTTACCTGAAGTTGCGGTTAGTGAAAGGCCTGTGTCAAAAACTCGTTCAGGTTTAAGAACCAAAGGCTTACCTTATGCACAAGATGCTGGGATCACACGCCACCTAGCTGCATTTTTAGCTAAACAGTTATCGGCTGTTGAAGATTTAGAACATGTTGAACTTCCTGAAAATGCTACATTCCTTCATCCAACTGCCATTCTTTTTAATGGCGGTGTGCTAAAAGCAAGTGTATTATCAGAAAGACTAATAAAAACACTAAACTCGTGGCTGGTTTCAGAACAAGCACCAGAAGCAAGATTATTGGAAGGTGCTGATCTTGATTTGGCTGTTGCTAAAGGTGCCGCATATTACGGCATGGTTCGACAAGGCAAAGGAGTCCGGATAAAAGGAGGTACAGCTGCTGCGTATTATGTTGGGGTTGAAAGTTCTATGCCTGCAGTGCCTGGAATGGCAGCAGAAGTTGAAGCGCTATGTATCGCTCCTTTTGGAATGGAAGAGGGGACAGAAGAAGCAGTACATGATGATGAATTTGGTTTAGTTATAGGTGAGCCTGTCCGTTTTAGATTTTT
>CAZZIX010000067.1:5730-11521 GCA_964654345.1 uncultured Methylomarinum sp. | reverse complement strand
TTATAATCCTGTCGCTTAGGCCATATATGAATGTGATTAATATCTAATTGAGGAAGAACTAAGGCTCTCTTCCCTATTTTTTGGATTATTTCTTTAGTTAAGATACCTGTGACTGTGACTTCAGTACCTTCTTTAAAAATAGCTGGGTCTAAAAATTGGGTTCTAGCAATAGCAAATCGCCCTTTAGCTTCTCTAACTACTCTGGGTCTGCCATATCTATTAAGAGGGTAAAATAGTAGCTGAGCCTGACTTGTGTTTTCTTTATTTGTTATATTAATAATGACACCTCCCCAGCGGAAAGGCATACCTTTATAAGCAGAAATATTTTTTTTAACTTCGTTAAAATTAATATGAGTGTATGGTTCACTCCGCATAGGATTAGGTAAGCCTGAGCAGGCAGTCAAAAATAGGTAGAGTAAAGCTATAAACCATCTCATAAGTATATACTATTTATTTTGTTAACAATTCTGTGTTTTTGACTTTATAAGGCAGGGAAAGTTCTAAATAATAATTAGGAGGAAAATTGATCAAAAACTCTTCGTAAAATGGGTGGGGTATTTGCTTCCAGTTGCCTCAGTAAGTAATTCTCCTGAAAATGCTAGATTTATATGGTTTTTCAATTCTATATCAATCTAGCATTTTATAATGGAGTTGTTTGTCAAATATACTCTATCTATAATATTTTTTGTTCAAGTGTTACATTGAACCACACTTTCCTTCAGCACCTTTTTTGCCAGATTTTTTCATTGATGGCATAGGCTTATCTCCAGCACACTTTCCTTCAGCTGTTTTTTCTTCAGAACCTTTCATCATTGAAGAGCCACATTTTCCTTCTCCACATGATCCATCTTTCATTTTTTTTGAACCTTTTTCATCTGAATCAGATTTTGCTGTTAGCATATATCCCGACGATAATTCAGAAATTTCGAATGGGTTTGCATCTATTGATGAATTGCTTTCAGCTGATACAGTTGTTGATGCTAGGCCAGATAATAATGTACCGCCTACTGCGATTGCTAAAGGTGTTTTATTTATTTTTTTCATGATTATTCCTTATAAAGTTATTAATTATAAAAATTAAAATATTATGGGGGCTAAAACAACTGAAAATAAGCTTACAGAATAAAATGAATTATTGCTAATATTTATTGTAAGAAATTTTAAAGATGAAGAGCTTGGGGAGAGTAAAAAAACTTTATGAAGGGTTTTTAATTATCTTTAAAGATAATTAAAGGTCTTTCATTAACTAGTTTTAATGAAAGACCTATGAAATCTTATTCTGTGAAGTTGTTTTCGTATCTTGTTGCTCCTTGAAGGGCAGAAGCATTTCCTTCACCCGTTGTGCCTGCACCAGCCATAGTTAAATGATCAGTTTCACGATCTTTAAGTACTAATACTAAAATGATCGCTGCGATTGATACACCAGCAAAGACTTTTACGAAATTATTATTTTCTTGTTTTTCAGCCATTATGAAATTCCTCATTATGTTAATTGTAAGAACCCCTTAGTTTTGTTAAGGGGAATGTAACTTAATCCCACTAAATTACATGTCGATATGAATTATAGTTTTGAATTCGACAGTGCTATTTTAAACATAAATGAGGGCTTTGGTCAAAACTATTGTAATATTTTATCAAAAGGTAGTGTTTCTTTAAATATTTGGAGAGAATTAAGATCAGAATCAGTCTTTTTATTTGTGTTATATTTGCTTTGATAATAGAGGGGGAGCTATCTTAAATGTTTGAAATTGCAGAATTAAAACACGCTATTTGCGAAACAGATTATGAGCGATTACTACCTGAGTTAAGAACTCAGTTGCTACTTGCACAACAAAAAGTGAAACAGAGTGATTTCCCTGTTATTATTTTAATCTCGGGCGTTGATGGTGGAGGGAAAGGTGATGTCATCAATTTACTCAATGAATGGATGGATTCTCGATATATGAGGACGATTGCTTTTAGCAAACCTTCTGACGAAGAAAAAGAACGACCAAAATTTTGGCGATATTGGCGTACCTTACCCGCAAAAGGAGCCATTGCAGTTTATGTTGGCTCCTGGTATAGCAATCCAATTTCTCGACGAGTTTATGACAAGATCAATGATGGTAAACTAATGTTAGATTTAAAGCATATTTGCCAATTGGAGCAAGAGCTAATTGATGATGGGGTGTTAATTATTAAATGTTGGTTGCATCTTAAAAAAAGTGTACAGAAAAAACGGATAAAAAAACTGGAAAAAAATCCTGATACTCGATGGAAAGTGACAAAAAAGGATAAAAAACATCTGAAAATGTATAACAGCTTTATTTCAGTTGCAGAAAATGTATTAGCAGAAACTAGTACGAAGCACTCTCCTTGGCTAATTGTTGATGGCTTTGATATTCGTTATAGCAGTTTAACTATCGGCCAGCATATTTTAAGTCGTATTGAGCAACACCTAGAGAAAAGACAAGGTAAAGAGCCAAGCCAATTAGAAAATTTAGTTTCTGATAAAACCTATTCTTTTCAACAAAAGTTGCTCGAATCACTTGACTTGTCGTTAAGGCTGGATAAAAAGAAATATGTCTCATTGTTGTATAAGTATCAAGCGAAATTAAATAAACTGGCGCGACGGGCACATGAAAAGAAACTATCCAGTATTTTGGTTTTTGAAGGCTGGGATGCTGGTGGTAAAGGGGGCGCGATTAGACGGTTAACCCATGCAATAGATGCCAGGAATTATCAGGTTATTTCTATTGCTGCACCTACTGATGAAGAAATGCAGCATCATTATCTTTGGCGCTTTTGGCGACATATTCCTAGAGCTGGACAGGTGACTATTTATGATAGAAGTTGGTATGGGAGGGTTTTAGTCGAACGCGTTGAAGGTTTTGCTTCTAACAATGAGTGGCAAAGAGCTTATGCAGAAATAGTTAATTTTGAAGAGGCACTACATGATCATGGAATTCTTTTAATAAAATTCTGGTTACATATTGACCAAGATGAGCAATTAAAACGCTTTAAAGAACGCGAAAAAATAAGTTATAAAAAACATAAAATTACTGAGGAAGACTATCGAAACCGTGATAAATGGGGTGAATATAATGTTGCGGTAAATGAAATGGTAACTCGGACTAGTACGCAAAAAAACCCTTGGCATATGGTTGAAGGGAATGATAAAAAATTTGCACGAATTAAAGTATTAAAAGCTTATTGTGAGCATTTAGAGAAAATGCTGAATTGAATTGAGGGGTGTTTAAAAAACCGGCAGTATTTGCCGGTTTTTATTTGAATTACAGTAAGTTAAAATTATTATGAAGGGTCATAGGGTATTACGCTGTATCCTTTACTTGGCTTTGAGTCACTTTTTCCTGTGTCTGAACTAGAAATAAACCCATCATCATTTTTATCTAGATTATCAAACTGTTTGCGTTTGTATGCATCAATTTCATTAGGCTCAACTAAGTTATCTCCATCGGTGTCCATTTTTTTTATTAAGGCTTCTGCTTCTTTTTCCGCCATTTTTAATTCGCTTGCTATTGTCTTATTAATGTTTTTTTCTGAGACACCTTGTTTACGCATTTCGAGAATCGACTGAACAAGATCTTCTTTTATTTCTAATACGATTTCTCCAGATGTGATATATCCGTCGCGATTTACATCAAAAGAGTCTTTATTGTCAGTAAAAGTTTCTTCAAAATACTCTTGGAATCCAACTTTATTGTCCATGTTATCATCCATAGTGTTAATAGCTTTCTTGACTTGTTGTCCTGAATAGCCCTGAGAAAAAACAGATGAAGATGCAATAATCAGCGTGCTTGCAATTAATGGTTTTATAAATACTTTCATTTTGTCCTCGATTATTAAATAGTGTTTAAGCGTAATTTGTTTTTAGTTTTATTGTTAACAAAGCATAGTTAGGATAGAAAAACGAACAAGATAAATCAACTTCTTTATATTCGAATTGATAAGGATAACAGATTTTCCACAAAAACCATGGAGCGATTTTTCCTCGCAAAATGGGACGTGCTAACAAACCTGATGACGCTTGCATACTCAACGGTTTGGGTGAAAACATAGCGTTCAACTGATTTTTCTAGGTTTCTAGTGCAAATTTATAATTATAAGCAGCCATTCAGCTTTTGTTATGTCTCTATTTTGTATGATGAATTTTTTGTTGGTTTAGGGGTAATAGCTATAAACTCCATATCTGTTACCGTGATGAAGTATAGATAACGTTAATTTTAGATGTGTTCTTTAAATTATCTTTACAGATAAGAAAGTTCTATGGGCTAAGGGAACGTGGTCGAAATAACTTCGACAACTCGTGTGTATTAAAGCATAAGAATCTCTAAATCTTTTTGTTCGTCTTTCTTGAGTTGTTGGGTAAAAAGAGAAAATATAATATTAAGGTTTAATGACAACCTGCTGCAGGTGCTAAGATGTACGGACAACTAAATAAAAATATGTATATAAATATTCACAAGCTATTACTCATTTTAACGCTGATCAATGGTATTTCTTCCGTTCATGCAAAGGACTGGATTTATAGGGTAGAAGAAGGCGATAATTTATGGGATATTACTAGCGATTATTTAATTGATAGTTCTTTCGTGACACGTGTTCAAATCTTAAATAACATAGTAAATCCTATGCATCTTCAGCAAGGAATGAAAATTAGAATCCCAGAAAAATGGATAAGACAGTTTCCTTCGTTACTTCAGGTGAAAAATTTGCGAGGAACCGCAGAAATTATAGAAGAGAGTGATGATAAGCCAAAGCAATTACAAGCAGGTGCAATAGTTATTCAAGGAGATACTGTTGTAACAGGAGAAGATAGTTCCCTGGTTCTAGTGTTTTTAGATGGAACCAAAATTCTTTTGCAGGAAAACAGTCGATTGAAAATAGATCATTTGTCAGTTTTTGAGAATACAGGCTTGTCAGATTCTCAATTATCACTCGAAGCAGGTAGAATGGAAACCCAAGTTATTCCCAGTAAGAGTGAATTAAGGCGATTTAAGATTCAAACAAGAGCGACTGTAACATCAGTTAGGGGAACTGATTACAGGGTAAGTGCTGAACAAGACAAAGATGAATCTAGAACAGAAGTCATTGAGGGTAAAGTCGATGTAAAAGGAATAAAACTAAGCAGTTCTATTACCACTGGTTTTGGAACTGTATCAGTAAAAGGACAAGAACCAATGCCGCCTGTGAAATTATTGCCTGCGCCAGATGTAAGTCAAATACCTAAAACGTTTGATCAAGTCCCTATTCAGTTTACCATGCCTACTCTTGAACAAGGGCAAGGTTATCGGGTTCAAATCGCTAAAACTTCAAAGTTTCAGGATCTGATATTTGACAAAAGGATTGATTCATCGGCTATTCGAGGCCCAGATTTGCCTGATGGTGGCTATCATATTCGTGTTCGAGGCATTGATGCTCAACAATTAGAAGGGCTTAATGCACAACTTGAATTCTCTATTAATGCACGACCTGAATCCCCTTTTTTATCCTCGCCTAATTCAGGCCAAGGTTTTTTAATAGATGAGAGTGCTGAATTTAGTTGGGCAAGGCAAAAGAATGTTAAAAACTATCATTTTCAAATTGCTAAAGATCAAAATTTTGATAATTTATTGGTTGATAGGCAAGACGTTGATCAGTCGGAATTTTCTATAGATGAGAAAATGAAGGTAGGAAAATATTTTTGGCGAGTAGCAGCTACTGATCAAGAAGGGGATGGACCTTTTAGTGAGGGACAAATGTTTCGCCGTATAAAGCCTGCTCCTGATATAGAAGCACCAGATATTTCAGA
>CAZZIX010000067.1:2793-5630 GCA_964654345.1 uncultured Methylomarinum sp. | reverse complement strand
AAATGTTTCGCCGTATAAAGCCTGCTCCTGATATAGAAGCACCAGATATTTCAGATGATTCTCTGGTTATTCGTTCACAAAGTGGATTACCCAGTCAAACCTATCATTTTCAAATAGCAGAAGATGAATCTTTTAGTGAATTGTTAGTCGATAAGCATATGAAGGAACCTCGATTGGAAATTCCTAGACCTTCAGGGGGAGAGTATTATATTCGGATAAGAACAATTGATTCAGACGGATTTGTTGGACCATTTTCTAAACCGCAAAGTATTAGCGTGCCTTACGATTATTATTGGTTGTTAACCTTGCTTCCACTGCTAGTATTAATAGCGCTTTAATGAAAGGTTTAAAAGAGATTAAGTCTTTGAAGATAAATCAACTATTTTTTGATTTAGGCTTGGCTGTTTTGCTGGTCGTTTTGTCAATATTTTTGAATCAATCTAAGATCCTACAGCAGTGGGATAATCTGATTTACGATTTCGAATCATCATTAATAAAAATTCCTGTGGATGATAATATCGTCATCGTAGCGATAGATGATAAAAGTCTTCAGAAACTAGGTCGGTGGCCATGGTCACGTGCTGTTCATGCACGTTTTTTAGATCAACTCACAAAAACTGATGTAACTGCAATAGGGTTTGATATTTTATTTATGGAGCCTGACCCTTTGAAACCAGATGATGATAAGCAGCTTTTAGAAGCTATTAAAAGGAATGGACGAGTTGTTTTACCTGTTTTAACCAATATAGAAGAAAATAGTATTGTAAATACAAAAACCTTAGAGCACATTATGGATGCGGCTATATTGTCGCATGTGAACATGGTTTTTGATGATCAAGGTGTTATCCGGCAGTTTGATTTAAACATCATGCTTAATAATGGAGAGATGCTTCCATCAATGGCATTAGCTCTATATCGAAAAACAGAAGGGGATTCAAAAGCCTTTAAACTTGAGAAGAAAAACAGATTATTTGTTGCTTTTTCTAATCCTCCCGGTCAGTTTCAGGTGGTTTCATATGCTGATGTGTTATTGGATGCAAAAGTACGTCAAAGTTTAAAAGGGAAAGTAGTCTTAGTAGGTGTGACTGCCCCTGGGTTAGGGGCTAGCCTCGCAACACCAGGAGCAAGAGAATCCCGTTTAATGTCGGGGGTTGAATTCCATGCAAATGCTTTAAATGCCCTTTACACCGGGGCAGTTCTCGTTCCTTTAAAATGGCCTGGATATTGGCTAATATCCTTGTTATTGATTGTTATTCCAGTGTTGACTTATAGACTCTGTAAGCTAGGGATGACACTGGTTTTGGCATTAGGGTTTTTAGTTCTCACTTGTATCAGTAGTTTTCTTTTACTTAGTATTTTTCAGCTTTGGTTTGCACCTTTATCTACGCTACTTTGTCTTATACTTAGCTATCCGCTGTGGAGTTTGCGGAAATTGAAGCAATTAAATCTTTCTTTATTCAAGGAACATGAAAATGCAAGCGCAATTCTGAAGGCAATAGAGGAATCGATTGTTGTGACAAATAAGCAAGGAGAGATTGAATATATGAACCCTGCTGCCGAAAAAATGTTTGCTTGCACTCTCTCGGAGGTTAAATTATCTCCATTTTCGGAACTTTATGAAATTATAGAGCAAGATGAACAGACGTTTGTGGGTAGCAACACCTTAACTAAGGATGACAAAGAGACAAGCGTAGAAGTTCAGCTTATTAAGAATCGGTATGATGAAAAATATGCTGTTCGTTTTTCTAGTCAATTGGTTTATGCAGAAAGTGGTTTGCTGGACGGAACTGTTTATGCCCTTAGTGATTTAACTGAAATAAATGATGTAAGCAGACAAAATGCTTTTACGGCTGCGCATGATGTCCTAACTGGCTTACCTAATCGATCTTTACTACAAGGCTTAATGGAACAAGCAATTAAGAATGCAACTCGTGAAAGTATGGGTTTTGCTGTTTTATTTATTGACCTGGATGGTTTTAAAAAAATTAATGATGCGATGGGACATACCAGTGGTGATCTTTTATTGCAGGATGTTGCTAATCGATTGAGTAATTGGGCTAGAGATTCAGATACGATTTCACGCTGGGGCGGGGATGAGTTTATTATTATGTTGGATAAAATGGGATCCTCATCTGATGTATCTTATGTAGTAGAAAAAATTAAATACAGTTTGTCTCAACCCTATACGCTTAATAATCAGGAAGTATTTGTGACTCCCAGTATTGGTATTAGCTTGTTTCCAGATGATGGTAAAGACGTTAATATTTTGTTAGAAAAAGCGGATGCGGCAATGTATAACGTTAAGGAGAGTGGGCGAAATAATTTTTGTTTTTATTCTCAAAGTCTTGAAACCGAAGCAAAAGAAAGGTTGCTATTAGAAACAGAGTTACGACAAGCATTAAAGAATGATGAATTCGAGGTTTATTTTCAGCCTCAGGTTAGCCTTGTTAGTGGTCGTATGTCGGGAATGGAATCTTTAATTAGATGGAAACATTCAAAAAAAGGGATGCTTAGCCCTGATCAATTTATATCTTTGGCAGAAGAATCAGGATTGATAGTGCCTATGGGACAATGGATAGTAAAAGCAGTCTGTCAACAACTTAAAATATGGAAAGATAAAGAGCTACCTTTAATTAAAATAGCGATCAATATTTCTGCACGCCAGTTTTCACAGAAAGACCTAGTTAGCATGATAATTGAGGAAATAGAATACCATGATATTGATGGGAAATTATTGCAACTGGAAATTACGGAAAGTATGATAATTCAGGATATAAACCTAGTAGTTGAGGTGATGGATGAATTAAAAGCAATTGGTGTTTCTATGGCGATTGATG
>CAZZIX010000067.1:0-2693 GCA_964654345.1 uncultured Methylomarinum sp. | reverse complement strand
ACAAGAGATGAGTCAGGAATAATAACCCCTTTTTGATTCTGCTTTTTCTGAGGTAACCATGCGGTAAAATTCATCCCCGTTTTAATTTTTGAAGTATTGGACAAGAAAATATATTGTTGTCCTTGAGAAAAATCATCAATGAAGGGTAAGGTATTAATAAATGTCGCTTTAACTGCTGAGTTTCGGTTTCCCGTTGGACTGATGTGAATTGTGTTAATTTCAGAAGGTAATGTTTTATTAGCAGGCATTGTGATTTTTAATAGAGTAGATTCTCCACTTATTAGTCTGTCGAATTGAGGCGAGTTTTTGTCTGTTGCCCATTTTGTTAATTGCTTACCCCATTTTAATTTACTTGTGGTAAGTATTAGCTGGGTCTGATAGATGTTTTTATCATAAATGGTCTTTTTTGAATGCCATTGAGATAATTGTTTTTGCAGTTTTTTTGTTGAGACAATTTCACTTTTATGTAATTTTCGTGAACGTGAAATATTTTTATCAATTTGAGATAGACGTACTTTTAAGTTGTTTTGTAAAGTAAGTGAAGAAAAGTAGTTATTTCTAATTGTGAGTAGAGGGCTTATACTGATTGCTTTTCCATAGGAAATAATTTCAGGATTAAAATTAATTTCTATGGCTTTGAGTGCTTTTAACCCAGAAATTTTCTGTGTTTCTTCATCCATATAAAGAATTGGGTGGCCATTTATAAATTCTATAGGCTCTTGACTGTCATCATTATCATTTGTTTCTGAAGCATTAATAATGATAGGGTAAGTAGAAATCAAAAAAACCAAGAAAGTAATACAAAAGTGAATCATAAAAAATAATTGATCATAGGGTAGTTGAATTATGCGTACCTCTATTCATTGATGAATGGAGGCACCCTTATATTTATCTGACCGCGAAGTATATCTTTTACCCTATTTTAACCAAAATTAGATGTTGAGAAAAAGTAAATGAATACAATACCTGAAAATCTGAAATATGCTAAATCCCATGAATGGTCAAAATTGGAAGACGACAATATTATTCGTGTTGGAATCACAGATTTTGCCCAAGAAGAATTAGGTGATTTAGTTTATATAGAGCTACCAGAAATTGGCAAACAGTTACAGGTCAGTAGTCAATGTGCAGTTGTTGAATCCGTAAAAACAGCCTCCGATTTATACAGCCCGGTCACTGGAACTGTCGTTTCTGTCAATGAAACAGTGTTAGATGCACCAGAACAAGTCAATGATAATGCGTATGAAACATGGTTGTTTTGTATTAAAGCCGATACACTGAGCGAACTAGATCTTTTAATGGACGCTGCTGATTATCAGAAAATGATAGACGAGTAGAATGCCCATATATTTTAGAGGATGTTGGTGTGACTTATTATAATGAAAAAGGATTAAAGCGGTTTGTCAATGCCATTTTATTTTCTTTTGCGGGATATAAAGCGGCATGGATGCATGAGGAAGCTTTTAGGCAAGAAGTCTTGGTTTTTTTATTTTCTATACCAATGGCGGTATGGTTAGGAAAGAATAAGATAGAAATAGTATTATTGATTGCATCGGTTGTGCTTATTCTGGTTGTTGAGTTATTAAATTCCGCTATTGAGGCAATTGTTGACAGAGTAGGTGTTGAATACCATGAGTTGGCTGGAAGAGCTAAAGATATTGGGTCAGCAGCGGTTATGTTGACAATTATGCTAGCAGTAGCAACTTGGATATTTATTTTAGTTTAGTTTAAAAGGAGAAAAAATGAGTACTTTAATTTGTGGGTCAATGGCTTACGATACCATTATGGTGTTTCATGATAAATTTAAAAACCATATATTGCCTGAAAAAGTCCACATGTTAAATGTTTCTTTCTTAGTACCTGTGATTCGGCGGGAGTTTGGAGGTTGTGCTGGAAATATTGCTTATAATTTAAAATTGTTAGGTGAGTCTCCTAACATTATGGCCTCAGTAGGGCATGATTTTGAACCCTATGCACAGTGGTTAAATCATTGTCAAATATCGACTGATTATATCAAAATATGTGATGATCACTATACAGGACAGGCCTATATTACAACAGATGAAGACGATAATCAGATCACAGCATTCCACCCTGGCGCAATGAATTCGTCACATGAAAATTCTGTACCTGATGACCTGGATATTAGTATTGGAATTGTTTCTCCCGATGGAAAAGAAGGTATGCAATTACATGCAAGAGAATTTGCTGAGCAGAGTATCCCTTTTATTTTTGATCCAGGTCAGGGTATGCCGATGTTTAATGGCGATGAGTTATTAGAGCTAATAAATTTAGCGACTTATGCAACTTTTAATGATTATGAATCAGAACTAATGCAAGAGCGTACTGGTTTGACCTTGGAGCAATTAGCAAAACGAGTTGATGCACTTGTTGTAACAAGGGGCGGGGAGGGGTCTAGTGTTTATACTGATGGAAAATGTATCGAAATTCCTTCAGCAAAAGCAAAACAATTGTCTGATCCGACAGGTTGTGGTGATGCCTATCGAGCGGGTCTTCTATATGGCATTATGAATGAGTTAGACTGGGAAACAACAGGCCGAATTGCATCCCTTTTAGGGTCTATAAAAATAGAGCATCATGGCACTCAAAATCATAGCTTTACTATGGAAACCTTTAAAAATCGGTATGCTGAATGTTTTGGAAGCTCTTTTTAAATTTAATTTAAGTGCAAA
>CAZZIX010000066.1:8983-11623 GCA_964654345.1 uncultured Methylomarinum sp. | reverse complement strand
TCTTTGACCAGGTTGTAATGCTGTTGTTAAAGAAATATTATTCCAGTATGCAATATCTTTACTAAGTACAGAAAATTGGCGGGCAATATCCCAGAATGTATCCCCTTTTTTAACAATATAGGTTTGCCTGTTGAGCTTTGCAGTATTATCTGATGAGTTAGGGATAAGTAGCATTTGTCCCGCTTTAATAATACCTTTACTTGATAACTGGTTGTTTTGGCGTAATGCAACAACAGAAGTATTATATTTTTTTGCAATAATACTTAAGTTTTCACCCGATTTTATTTTATGCCGATGTGCTTGTTTTATTCTGTCTTTTTTAGGTGTAAGTGCTAATTGGTTTTTGAAGTTCTCAGCCTTATCCGTATGGACTAGTAGGTGATAAACACCTTCTTTGTTAATGCTTGATCGTTTAAATGCCGGGTTTAAATTGAAGAAAGCATCGCTTGGCATATTTGCCATTTTAGCGGCAATATTTAAATCAAATGGGGACTGAATGTCTACTTTAGAAAAATAGGGTTTATTTGGAATATCGAGTAAAGGAATATTATATTTTTCAGCATTAGCAAAAATTTTAGCAATTGCCATTAACTTAGGGACATAATGCATGGTTTCTTTATATAAAGGTAGAGACCAATAGTCCGTTGGTTTATTTCTTCGCTTGTTTTTTCTAATTACTTTATTAATATACCCTTTTCCAGCATTATATGAAGCAAGTGCTAAAGCCCAGTCATTATTGTTTGATTGACTTAATTGTTTTAGATAGGTTGTTGCTGCGCGAGTAGACTTATAAATGTCTTTACGGCCGTCATACCACCAGTTTTGTTTTAGGCCAAATAACCGACCTGTTGCAGGCATAAATTGCCAAAGGCCGAGTGCGTTACTTCTGGATCTGGCATTTGGTATAAACGCGCTTTCTACTACTGGAAGTAAAGCAAGCTCTCCAGGTATTTGTTTTGCCTCTATTTCATCAAGAATAAAATACAGGTATGGGGCTGCTCGTTGTTGGATTTTAGTGATAAATTTAGGATGTTTAAGGTACTTTTGTATTTCTCGCTCAATACGAGCATTATGAATTTCTGGTAAAGCATAGAGTGAAAGTAACCGATCCCAGACTGTTTTATGCACACTCTTAGTTGCTTTGGGTTTGTTTATAGCTAACGGTTTAGCTTTAGTTAAAGCAACGGTAGATTCGGGTTTTATTGAAGCAGAAAAACTATCAGCAATGTGATTTGGATATGACGTTTCTGGCTGGATACGGAATGATTCTGTATAAAGTTGCTGGTTAACAGAAGGGGGTATCTCGTTGAAAAAAACATGTTTTGTTGTTTTTTCGGTACATCCAGTTGTGGTGAGAATAATCAAATACAGTAAATAGCCAGCTGACCTGATAGAATTAGATTTGGACATTACCTATAACTGGATTTATTAAATATTTTTATGATATTTCAAGTGTATATCAAAATTCATTAATTTTCTTAGTATTTAATCTATGAAACGAAAGTTTTTATTTTCTTTTTTTGAAACGCCACAAGGTAAATTATTATTGGTACAAGAAAAGAAATACCTTATTCATTCAATATCAGTGAGTTGCAAGCAAACGATTCTACAGTTAGGTGGATTAGGATGGGAAAAAGATTTTATAGACTGTACCTTATATAAAAATTATAGCATTCTTGATGCTAAAGGAAAGGGGTGTGAGGAAGCCCAAAAAATTTGTGCAAACTCTTTCAGGTTGCCTATTCAAAGTGAGAGTGTTGATTTAGTTCTTGTTCCTCATTTAATTGAATTTGATGTTAATCGTTTTCAAACGATGAGAGAAATTGAACGGGTACTTAAACCTGGAGGTGATGTTATAATTTTATGTTTTAACCCTTGTAACATCTGGGTTCGTATGCAATCGTTGTGGAATAAAAAAATGTCAGATTCATGGCGTAGCTATTTTGTTTCACGAACTAGAATTGCTGATTGGCTTAAGCTATTAAACTTTGAAATAAAAATAACTTCTGAATTCAGCATAGACACTACTATTAATACACCTGAAAAATTTAGTGTAGGTAGGATGAGTTTTTTTTCAATGGCATATGCTGTTAAAGCAGTTAAAAGACAATATACTTTGATACCGTTAACCCCTGTCAAGGCTAATCCTTCAAGGCTTGTTTCTGCAACAGTCGGATTAAAATCAACAACACATAGGAAAAATGAAAATGACTGACTTAGTCACTGTTTATACGGATGGCGCGTGTAAAGGAAACCCAGGGCCGGGCGGATGGGGAGTATTTATGGAATATAAGTCGAATGAAAAAGAAATGTATGGTGGAGAGCAAGAAACCACCAATAACCGAATGGAGTTAATGGCTGCTATTATGGCACTTGAATCCTTAAATACAAGTTGTCAGGTTGCATTGCATACAGATTCTAAATATGTATTACAAGGTATTACGGAGTGGATGGATAACTGGAAGAAAAGAGGGTGGAAGACAGCGGCAAAAAAACCAGTAAAAAATGAAGATTTATGGCGGAGGTTAGATGCAGCAATTGAAAAACATAAGATAGATTGGGTGTGGGTAAAAGGTCATTCTGGTGATGAAGGGAATGATAAAGCGGATATGTTAGCAAATAAGGGTGTGCCTGGATAAA
>CAZZIX010000066.1:2982-8883 GCA_964654345.1 uncultured Methylomarinum sp. | reverse complement strand
ATATGTATCAAGACTTTATAGTACAAAAATGGAGTGTTTGGCCTCCATTAGAAGGACAAGAGAGTGATAGTTTAACTCAAAATGAGTTACTTTCTTTTGTCCCCAAAATGTTAAAACGACGTTTAAGTCCTTTGGCTCGAATCGTCTTTTGTGCGGCGAGTCAATGTGTTGATCAAGAAACATATCTTCCTGCTGTTTTTAGTTCAACTCATGGTGAGTTAGCTAAATCATTTAAAATGATGGAAATGATTGAACAAGGAGAAGAAATTTCACCCACTGCTTTTAGTCTCTCTGTCCATAATTCAATAGCAGGTTTATTTGCTATGGTCTATAAAAATAAACGACAGTGCGTTGTAGTGTCGCCAGGAGAAGAAGGTTTGGCTGCTGCTTTTATAGAAGCAATAGGATTACTTCAAGAGGGGGCTGATGAAGTATTAGTAGTTTTGTATGATGAACCTTTAGAAGCTTTTTATCCTTCATCACCTTATAAATTATCTATGCCTACTAGTTGTGCAATAGCATTGCGTATTGGAAAAAAGGGTTCTGGTACTCCTCTTCGGCTAAGTATCCAGTCACAAGTAGGGGATGGTGGTGAACAACCTTTGCAAGTTCCCTTGATGATACAGTTTTTGTCTGGAAAACAAGAAAATTTAATTTTACAAACACCTCGGCACAGTTGGTGTTGGGAAAAAAGATGACAAACGCCTTTAATTATTATTGGCGTTTGATTGCAACAGGGTTTAGTTTTTTTGCTTTTGGGGTGGGAGGTATTATTCTTCGGGTGCTGGTTTTTCCTCTGCTTAATATTTTACCCGTTAAAGATAATCAAAAAAATCGACGGGGGCAATTAGGCGTACATTATAGTTTTTATATATTTATAGGCTTAATGCATAGATTAAGAGTGATGACCTATGAAATTGATGGATTAGAAAAGTTAAATAGACCCGGACAGCTGATTTTGGCTAATCATCCAACATTGATTGATATTGTTTTTCTAATCAGCAGAATTCCAGCTGCAAACTGCATAGTGAAGGAAAGTTTATGGCAAAACCCTTTTATTAAAGGAGCAGTGACTAATGCTGGATATATTAGCAATGGTGACTCTGAAAAAATGGTTAGTGAATGTGTGGCTTATTTAAAATCAGGTGGTACGCTTGTTATTTTTCCAGAAGGCACAAGAACTGTGCTTAATCAACCGTATAAATTTCAACGAGGTGCAGCACATATTGCATTACAGGCAAATGTTATTGTGACTCCAGTTATAATATCCTGTAACCCAAGCACTTTAACTAAGCAGGAAAAATGGTATCAGATTCCAAATCGGCGTTTTCATTTGTTGATGCGGGTAGGAGATGATATGGTACTCGACAATTTTTTAAAAATAGAACCGAAAACGATTGCCGTGCGGCGATTTAACCAATATTTACAGGACTATTTTAGTCAACAAAGAGAAGAGTAAGACGTATGGAAAATGAACTAAAACAATTGATTATCACTTCGCTTGATTTGGAGGATATGAGTGTTGAAGATATAGATAGTCAGGAAGCATTGTTTAATGAAGGCTTAGGTCTGGATTCAATTGATGCTTTGGAGTTAGGCTTAGCAATTAGAAAAAAATATGACGTACGTATCGATGCTGAAAAAGATGACGTGGTTAAAATATTTGCTTCAGTAGCATCTCTAACTGAGTATATTGAATCTGAACAGGCGAAAAAGTAATGAATAATCGTGATGATATTTTGCAAGTCATCAAGCAAATTATGCTGGAAATGTTTGAGATTGAAGAAGAATTAGTGACTTTGGATGCCAGGTTGAGTGAAGACCTTGATTTCGATAGTATTGATGCTGTTGATATGATCGTTAAACTTAAAGAAGTAACGGGTAAAGCTGTGAAGGCTGAAGATTTTAAAAATGCCAGAACAATAAATGACGTAGTTGAGGCTGTGTATCAACTAATTAATGATTGATAAGCGTAATCTAGTCCGTCAAATTATTGGTTTGTTGACAATGTTATATCCAATCGCTGTTTATTTTGGGATTCAGCATTTTGGGCTTGTGACTCTTGAGCCATGGAAAATTGCAGTTTTTTTATTATTTCTAGTTTTATTACAATCAATTTTAACCAAAACTAAAGAAAGCTGGAGTTATTTATTGCTAGTGATCGGAGTAGTTTATTGCAGTTTTGCAATATGGAATAATAATCTTATCACCCTACGTTTTTATCCTGTATTAATCAATTTAAGTTTTTTTGTTGTCTTTGCAGGAAGCCTCTTTTCCCCACCACCTATTATTGAACGTATTGCTAGAATACAACATCCTGATTTGCCAGAGCAAGGCGTTCGCTATACTCGTAAAGTCACAAAAATCTGGTGTTTATTTTTTATAATGAATGGAGTGATTGCAACGGCAACAGCACTATGGAGCAGTTTTGCCTGGTGGAGCTTATATAATGGATTTATCTCTTATTTATTAATGGGTTTATTAATGGCTGTTGAGTACATTATCAGAATCAGGACACAACCACATGTGCGCTAGTCTAACCCCTCTTTCTCATTGTGCGCTGAGTTCAAATCAGCATCAATCAATTGCTAATTATAAAGGGGGAATTATTGATGGCAATCGATTTTTCTCTGATGTAAAAGCGTTATCAGCTAAAATATCTAGCCAGAATACAGATCAATTTGCTTTGTATTATGAGCAAGCTTATCCCTTTTGTGTCAGCTTATTTGCATTACTACACAGTTCTAAAAAAGTTTGGATCGCTGGGAATAATAAACAAATAGCGGCTGAGCAATTAATTGAAAAAGGGTGCGTATTATTAGGCGACTGGGAAGGGAAGGAAGTATCAATTATTCCCGACCTTAATAGTTCTATAGAATTGAAACCCATTGACAGTATTAACGCTCAGATTACTATTTTTACATCAGGATCTAGTGGAAAAGCTAAAGCTATCCAAAAGTCTTTGCAACAATTCCAATGTGAAATTGAGGTCTTGGAACAATATTGGGGACAAAGATTAGGAGATAGCCCTGCTTTTGGTACGGTCAGTCATCAACATATTTATGGATTGTTATTTCGAGTGTTGTGGCCTTTGTCAGCAGGACGTTGTTTTCATAGTGAAATGTATCTTAGCCCTGAACCTTTATTAAAAAAAGCAAAGCATTTGTCTGCCTACTGGGTTTCAAGTCCTGCGCAATTAAAAAGATTAGATGAATTAACGCCTTGGCAAGAACTGGCAAAATTAACGACCATTTTTAGTTCGGGAGGGGTTTTATCCATAGATGTTGCAAAACAGATAAATTTGAATTGTGAACATAAGGTTTTGGAAATTTATGGCAGCTCGGAAACCGGTGGAATTGCCTGGAGGCAGAGTGCAGAAGATACTTTGTGGCAGTTATTTAAGGGTGTTTGTCTCACTGTCGATGACAAGGGGTTTCATCATATATCTTCACCTTTCATACAACAAGCAACCTTAATTCTTGATGATAAAATTCAAATAATTGAAGATGGGCGATTTAAGTTATTAGGTAGGATGGATCGAATTGTAAAAGTAGAAGAAAAACGTCTGTCGCTTGATAGTTTAGAAAATAGATTGAACTGTTCAAATTATGTACAGCAATCACATGCTATGTTACTAAATGGAAAAAGAGAAATAATAGCAGTGACCTTGGTTTTAACAGATTTGGGAAAAGAAATTCTTAGTCAACAAGGTCGAGGTGCATTGGTTAAGCAACTAAGAAAGGAATTAATGAGTGAATTTGAAACGGTTGTATTACCACGAAAGTGGTTGTTTTTCTCTTCTCTACCGCTCACAGTACAAGGTAAAATAAATCAAGATTGTTTAATTCAATTGTTATCACTAAAAAACACACATGCTCCTCAGATAATAAACTGTGATTATCAAGACGAAAGAGTTGAATTACAGTTACAGATATTACCAAGTTTGGTTTATTTTAATGGACATTTTCCAGATCAACCAATTTTACCTGGTGTTACTCAGTTGGCTTGGGTTGAACAATTTGGCAAAATTTTTTTTGATATTGGCCTGCCTTTTTTACGTATGGAAGTGATTAAGTTTAAAAAAGTTATTCGTCCCAATGAATTGATCAAGATGGAGCTTAACTGGAAAGCTGAAACAGGTAAATTATATTTTGAATTGACCTCAATGAATAATGACCACAGTTCCGGTCGTATAGTCTATGGAGAGCAGGAATGAAAACTTGTATCATCATTCCTGTCTATAATCATCAAGAGGCGATTGAATTTGTTGTTAAAAGATTAAAACCCTTTGGATTGCACTGCTTTCTAATAAATGATGCCAGTTTGCCGGAATGTTCAAAAATTTTAAAAAAAATAGCATTACAGGAAACGGAGTGGGTAACATTAAATGAAAGAAAAATAAATGGAGGTAAAGGAGCTGCTGTTATTGATGGATTTGGATTAGCTATTGATCAAGGATTTACCCATGCAATTCAAGTTGATGCGGACGGACAACATAAATTAGAGGATGTTAATATTTTTTTGGATGCTAGTAAGCAATCACCAGAAAAGTTGATAATAGGTCAACCCATATTTGATCAGTCAGTGCCAAAAGAAAGATTATATGGACGACAATTTACTAATTTATGGATTTGGATCAATACTCTATCATTTTCCATAGTAGACGGAATGTGTGGTTTTCGATGTTATCCCTTAGCATCAGTTGATGAATTGTTAAAAAGAACGTCCATCGGTCAACGGATGGATTTTGATATAGATATGGTTGTCAGATTGTACTGGCAGGGAGTAGATATTATAAACTTACCCACAAAGGTGCATTACCCTATAGATGGAGTTTCTCATTTTAATATGTTTAAAGACAACCTGTTAATTTCTAAAAAGCATGCACAATTGTTTTTTGGTATGTTAATCCGTTTTCCTAAATTGCTCTTGAGGCATTTTCAATGAAAAGGCATTGGGCCCAAATAGAAGAACGAGGCATTGTTTGGGGAATGGATCTTTTGTTAAAAATTTATCTTATCTTTGGACGTAAACTACTTCAGTTTTTTTTATACCCGGTTGTTAGTTATTATTGGTTAATCAATAGTAAGGCAAGAGGAGCAAGCCGGCAATATTTAAACAAAGTATCAACCTATCTGAATGATCCACAGGTTAATGGTGGACTTAAATGTAGCTATTTTCATTTTATTAGTTTTGCCAATGCGTTGATAGATAAATTAGCGGCCTGGAGTGGTACCTTAACCCTAAAAGATGTTGAATATAAAGGTCGTGAAGCAGTCATTAGCCATATTGACAAAGGTCAGGGTGTTTTATTGCTTGGATCTCACTTAGGTAATTTAGAAATTTGTCAGGTTATTGCAAAATTAAGGAATAAAGTTGTCATCAATGTGTTGGTTCATACTAAACATACGGAAAAATTTAATTCTTTGCTGAATAAATATGCTGACTCTGGCAAAGTAAACCTAATACAAGTAACCAGTGTCAATGCTGCAACAGCTATGGTATTGCAAGATAAAATAGAAGCAGGGGAAATAGTTATTATCGCTGCTGATAGAACGCCAGTGGTTGGTCAAGGGCAGGGACGAACAGCGCAAGCTAAATTTTTAGGACAAATGGCTTCCTTTCCTCAAGGCCCATTTATTATCGCCTTATTGCTAAAATGTCCGGTGTACACCATGTTTTGTTTGAAGCAGCAGGATAAATATACTATTTATTTTGATCACTTTAGTGATGGAATAACATTTTCAAGAAAAGAACGGACTGCTGCAATCCAACAGTATGTAGAAGATTATGCGAGTAGATTACAGCGTTATTGTTTAACAGCACCTATGCAATGGTTTAATTTTTATGATTTTTGGCAGGTTGAAGATGAATAAACAGCCTATTATCATCAATGGACGA
>CAZZIX010000066.1:0-2882 GCA_964654345.1 uncultured Methylomarinum sp. | reverse complement strand
GTCTTTTATCAGAATAAAAAACAGTTGACTGAAGAAGTTTTTAGTCAGTTAAATATCGTGCCACTCACCTTAAAGCCAAAAGAAGGTTTAGCAATTATGAATGGAACCGCTGTAATGACAGCTGTTGCATGTTTAGCCTTTCAGAGAGCTGAGTATTTATCTCAGTTATGCACACGTATTACTAGTTTGGCTTCAGTTGCGTTAAAAGGAAACGCTTACCATTTTGATGAAAAGTTATTTTCAGTAAAGCCACATAATGGACAAATTTTAGTAGCAAAACGAATTAGAGAAGACTTGCAACTTGCCACTGAAGCACCACGTAATGATAGCCGATTACAAGATCGTTATTCTTTACGGTGTGCTCCCCACGTCATCGGTGTGATGGAAGATACATTACCTTGGTTTAGGCAGTTTATAGAAAATGAACTAAATAGTGCCAATGATAACCCAATTATAGATGCCGAAGGCGAGCATGTTTTGCATGGTGGACATTTTTATGGCGGGCATATCGCTTTTGCCATGGACAGCATGAAAATAGCTGTAGCCAATTTAGCAGATTTAATGGATCGACAAATGGCGCAATTAATGGATACCAAATTTAACCATGGATTACCGGCTAATTTATCAGGTGCTAAAAAAGATCAAGCTATGTTAAATCATGGTTTTAAAGCTATTCAGATAGCCGTTTCGGCCTGGACTGCAGAAGCGTTAAAAAACACAATGCCAGCCAGTGTATTTTCACGTTCAACCGAATGCCATAATCAGGATAAGGTGAGTATGGGGACAATTGCAGCCAGAGATTGTGTGCGGATTTTAGAATTAACAGAGCAAGTGGCCGCAGCTACATTGATCGCAGTGGTTCAAGGTGTTGAGTTACGGGGGCAACAAGAAATATTAAGTCCAAATTTACAAAAGACAATTAAACAAGTTAGAGATGAGATAAATTTTTTAGAAACTGATAGAGCAATGGAACAAGAATTAAGATTGTGTATTCAGTTGATTAGAAAACGTCACTGGAGCTTATATGACTAAAGCTATTGTAGCTTGCGAAGTAGAAGTCGAGGTACCTTTTTTTGATGTGGATTTAATGGAAATTGTCTGGCATGGTCATTATCTGAAATATTTTGAAATAGCCCGTTGTGTTTTGTTGGACAAGATTGACTATGGTTATATGAAAATGCGTAAATCTGGTTATACTTGGCCGATTATAGATATCCGTATTCGTTATGCAAAACCAGCCAAGTTTGGACAAAAAATTATTGTTCATGCCGGGATAGTCGAATGGGAAAACCGATTAAAAATGAATTACCAGATTGTAGATAAATTAACAGAAAATCGGTTGGTACGTGGGCATACCTGCCAAGTTGCTGTTGATATAGCAACTGAGGAAATGTGTTATGACTCCCCTACCATTTTATGGGAAAAATTGGGGCTTATCAAACCGTGAAACAGTATGATGTTATTGTCATTGGTAGTGGAATGGGAGGGCTGACCGCAGCGGCACTATTGGCAAAAGCAGGGAAATCTGTCTTGGTTTTAGAAGCCCATGACCGCCCGGGCGGATATACTCATGGCTTTAAGCGAAAGAAGTATCAATTTGATTCGGGTGTTCATTTAATCAGTGGTTGTGGTAAACAAGGTTATTCCGGTGGTCAGGTTATTTATAAAACTTTGCAAGCTTTAGAGTTGCTTGATGAAGTTGAATTTATTAATATTAATCCTTTTAGCCATGCAATATACCCTGAGTATAGTATAGGATTACCTCAGACGATTGAACATTTCGTTAATGTATTAGCTGAACAGTTTCCTGATGAACGAGAAGGGATAAAATCATTAACAGAATTGTGTTTGCAATTAGCAGAGGAAATAACCACGGCTGATGAACTAATGGTGGACGTTAATATAGAACAAGCACAGAAATTAATGCCTGCTTTAATTAAATATAGAAAGTCTACTTTAGCAGAAGTTGCCAATCAGTTTATAAAAGATCCAAAATTGCTTGCTGTATTTGCTAGTAACTGGCCTTATCTAGGGTTGCCTCCCTCACAAGTATCCTTTGTTTATTGGAGTACCATGCTCATCGGTTATATGGTGGATGGATCTTACTATTGTAAAGGTGGTTTTCAAAAATTAGCAAATACCCTAGTTAAAGGGATTCAGCAAAATAATGGAGAAATTAAATATAAATCATCGGTAGAAAAAATTATAATAGAAAATGAACAGGTAGCAGGTATTATTGTTAACAACAAACGAATAGATGCGCCTGTGGTTATTTCCAATGCTGACCTTCGACAAACAATCTATCAATTGGTTGGTGAACAATATTTCCCCACTCGTTATCTACAGCGACAAAAAAAAATGCAGCATTCATTGTCTATTTTTGTTGTATATATTGCAACAGATTTAGATTTAACTACCATGGGTATCAGTCATGAATCATTTTATTATCATGACTATAATCATGATGAGAATTTTTTGAAAACTCAACAAGGTGATATATCATGGCTTAGCATTACAGCACCAACCTTGGTAGACCCAGGCTTGGCTCCAGAAGGAGAGCATATATTAATGCTTACTACATTACTGCCATATAATATAGTTGAATCATGGAAGCAAGCAAAACCAAAATATATGCAAATTTTGTTAAAAATGGCAGATGAAATTATTCCAGATTTAGAGAATCATCTTTTATATATAGAAAGTGGGTCGCCTAAAACAATGCATCGATACACCCAAAATTATCAAGGATCAGCATATGGATGGGATGTTTTGCCACGCCAGGTCGGGCCAGCAAGAACCCAAAACAAATCTCCGATAAAAGGACTTTACTTTTCAGGGCATTGGACTTCACCAGGGGGAGGTGTTTATGGCGTTAGTGTTTC
>CAZZIX010000065.1:1684-11662 GCA_964654345.1 uncultured Methylomarinum sp. | reverse complement strand
AGCTTTCCCAATTTGGGAGGCCAGAATTTTCGACTTTTTCAGGGCTGACTAATTAAGGTGCATCTTAGAAAGTTGGTTAGCACGTTCAATTTTTTCAACGTTATTTAGGTTCACCATAAATAATAAAGACGTTGCCACAGCACTTTTTATATGAAGCCTGGATGCAGAAAGAGCGTAGGCTAACCCCTGTACTTTATCTGCTTTCATTTTTCGACCCCAAAATAAAGCTTCACCATATTGTAATAGAGCCATACCGTTTTTTGTTTGCACAGCTTTTAATAACCAGTCATTAGCTGCTTGGATGTCTCCTGATTTTTTGTAATTATTTATTACAGCTAGTTGAGCTTCAACATGACCTGAATTAGCCGCTTTTTTATACCAAAATAGTGCGTTTTGTGGTTCTAATAAAGCTTCATTAAGAATGCCTAAAAGGTAGGCTGAGTTAGTATTTCCAGTATTAGCCAAATTAATATATGACTCTTTCATTGATGGGTTTGTTATTCCATTTCCCTGTTGGTAAAGTTCAGCTAAGATAGGAACAGGCTTTCTTGAACCTTGAATAAAAGCCAGTTGATAGAAGTGCAAAGCCTGAATGTTGTCTTGGTCTATTTTAGAATAATGATCAGCTAGAAGAAAACTTGCATCTGCGATGCCTTGTTCAGACAATAAATATAACTCCTCTTTAGCTTTTTTAATGTCCTGAGGTAAACCTAGTCCTTCAAGTTTTAGTGTTGCTAATTTTAACCGAGCTGAAGAATTGTTTTTCTTCGCTGAAATTTGATACCAATGAATGGCTTTCTCAGGTATTTTATCTCCAACGGTTATTGCTTGTTGTTCATAATTTTTTGCAAGTAAATAGGCTGCTTTATCGTATCCTGCATTGCCATAGTGCAAGAAGATTTCTTCTGCATGAGGCCAATCTTTTTCAGCCCCCAAACCATTCGCATAATAATCAGCCGCATTCAGTTTTGCAGTGATATCACCTTGTGAAGCTGCTCGTTCAAAATAAAACAAAGCTTGCTGAAAGTCTTTGTCAGTATAAATTCCTGCTTCAAAAATTTTAGCTAAAGTTTTACTTGCTAGCCTCATTCCTTGCTCAGATAAGCCTTGTAAAGTTTCAATAGCTTTAATGCTATTAGGTTGCCATCCACTGCTTCCTGTTAACATAAATTGTGCTTGAAGAAATAATGAATCACCACTATTTTGTTGTGCTGCTATTTGTTGCCAATGCTGTGCACCAAGTAAATCTTGTTGGTTTTCTTGGTGATTAAAATAATATTCAGCCATTCGAAAGGCAGAAATTTCATAGCCTTGTTGATAAGCTAGTCGATAATACTCCAACTCTTCTTTTTGAGGATTAAGACTATTTTGTGTGTTAATTAAACGTCCTAATTGATAACTGGCTTTGCCTTCATTTAAATTTGAAAGTTTTTTTAATTCTTGAACTATTAATTCAATATTGTTTGGTTTTTTTGCTAACTTAAGGTTAATCAGTTGTAGTTTTGCAGGAATATATCCTTGGTATGCAGAAATATTAAGCCATTCATGTGATTTTTTAAGTACAGGCTTTTTTTCAATTATAAATTGGCGTTGATAAAGTTTAAATAATAAATAAGCGGCCTGTGGGTTGTTTAATTTTGCAAAGCTGAGAAAAATATTTTCTGCCTTATTAAAATCAGTATCTACTGCATAACCGTAAGTATAAAAACGGCCAATATCTAGTTCAGATTCAATATTTCCTTGGCTAAGTGCTAGTTTATAATATTCAAATGCCTTCGCTTTATCTTTTTCTACATGAAGTCCTTTTTCATAGAATTTAGCTAAGCGGTTACTGGCAGAAGCATTACCATGGCTAGCTAAGTCTCTATAAATTTGTAGAGCAGAATCGGTATTTTTTGTAGTATTTTTATCAGAAATCTGAATATCTGCATATAGCAGATAAGCACCTGTATTTCCTTGTTTTGCGGCTATTATGGCCCACTTTTTAGCTAGCTCTAATTCCTTGGGATCTTGAGGGTTATTATAATAGTAACGACCAAGATAGTATGCAGCTGGTTCATAACCTAGGTCATAAGCTTGTTGATAGTGTTTTAATGCTAAATGTTTTTCATTGGTCGATAATTCAGCAATTTTACCTAATTCTAAATAACCCTCTGGAAAACCATGGTCTGCCAGATTTTGCCAATGCTCTCGATCATAGATAATAGTCTGATGTTGTGTTGCCAATTCAGTTTTTTTTACTTCAGTACAAGCCGAAATAAGGGTGCTGAAACCTACGACAATTGAAATTATTATTTTATGGTTCATCTTACCAATAATATTGAAATTCAAGAATGCCTTTATAAGCGTATTTAGAGTCTGCTTCCTGATCATAAGCATCACCAGCATGAAAACCACTTAAAGTTAGTTGAGCATTAAAATTTTTTGTCCATGTTGCCATTAAAGTTAAATCAACTTCGTTGCCGATTTCTTTATTTTTTCCATTAGGTGAAATAGTTAAAATTGAGGCGTCAATTTGTTTATCAGCTTGTACTTGCCAATAATGAAAGTAACTACCTTGTAACCAAAAATATTCATTAAATCGATGACCGGCAGTTACATTAACTAATTGTAAATTTGATAACTCAGGTCTTAATAGTTCCCCATAGATACGAACTCGTTGGTTACCCAAGATTTTACCTTTATTATTTGCAATAGCAGGCTGCCTGTATGATGATTGACGGCTTGAATCACTACTATCACCAGAACCTAGAGCGTAATTAGCTGCCCATCCCCAGTTTTCGTTAGCTGATTTCCATGCAGCACCTAAATCTATTCCATAGCCGTATGAGACATTAATATCACGGATGTCATTAATTACTTGTTGATTTGATGATAGGTCAAAGGTGGTAAATTCACGTTCAGAACCATTAACAGTGGCAAAATCCACCCAATAGTTCAGTTTACTTTTATCTGCTAAAGAAAATAATCCGTTAAAGCGAAATCCTATCCATAATAAATCTAGTTCAGAATTAACGCTTGAATTATTATCAAACACATTTCCTAT
Organism: uncultured Methylomarinum sp.; assembly: GCA_964654345.1. Taxonomy (GTDB): domain Bacteria; phylum Pseudomonadota; class Gammaproteobacteria; order Methylococcales; family Methylomonadaceae; genus QPIN01. The sequence continues at coordinate 8,616 of CAZZIX010000065.1, read as the reverse complement.
TCTATTATTTGAAAAATCATCTTTTTGGTAAATAGTATAGGCTTGAAAATGGTGCTGATAATAAAATTGATAATCAAGATGAGCAATAATAAATTCACTGTCTTCAAAACCTATGTTTTGAGATTCGCTAATCACTCGTTCATCTATAAGTCTACCGCCATAACTTACATCGGCATTCAATAATGAAGAATTGAATTGTAGTTGAGCGACATCAAGTTGGTTGTCATACCACCAGCCTCTGTCATCTCTAAATTGTTTACGTCCAGCCAATACACCAAGAGGTAAATCATTAATCAGTTGTTTATTTTCTACATAAAATTCCCTGGCTTCAAAATGCGCATCCCAGGTTTCATTTTTTGTAAAATTATTTCTATCCTGACGATGTAGAAATACACCACGAATGTTTCCTTTAAAAAACCAGTTATAGGGTAAATTACGCTGGTAACGCATGCCTAGCTTTAATTGCTCAAAATCTTCTCTTGTACGACCTTCTCTATCAGACTCGATTCCTTCTCCATATAAGGCTCTAACATTGGCATAGAATTGTAATGGATTAGTAGATTCTAGACTTGAATAGTCAATGTTAAATGGAAGAGTATCTTCAGCGTGAGCTGAGAAACTAGTTAAAAAGCATAAAAGGCCTATTTTTATTTTTTTTATTTTCATGGTTGCGATAATATTGTCATAACATCAGAAAGATTAATTTTGTTGGTCGAAGCCCTATGGAAATTAATTTTTTTCAATAGCTCCTTAAGTTTATTTTTTAATTTATTTCTATCTTCATTGGCATAATGGTCGATAACTTTTTTTGCGGCTAAAAAACGTTGATCGTTTCTATCTATATTACTTAGCTCATCCCAACTAGAAGATAATACTGCTTCTTTATCATTTTTTAATCGTTTGTTTTTTTCTATCTTTGGAAGGTTGTCAGTAGCTTCTTCGGATAGAAACCTATTAATTGAAACTTGATCAAAAGATTCCACATTGTTTAGCATTGCTTCAAAACATTGTTTTAATTGATCACACTTTAAACGAATACGTTCTTGCTCAAAATAATTAGCTGCATTTTGATACCTAATTAAACGATTTTTTGGGTTGGTTTTACTCTCTTTACAAACAAAAAAATTACAATTTATAGGCGTTCCTTGTTTTAATCGCAGTAACGCTTCTTCGAATGCAATATCAATTTCCTGATAAGAATAAGGTCGAATTTTAGGTAAAGCGACCAAGTCAGATTTTGCATATTGATTTTCTAAAAGAGCTGCTATGCTAATCAAAATTAGAGATTCTTTACGCCACTCATTTTCGGAATCTTCTTTTTCAATATAAGTTCCTATGAATTTATTTTTATTGTATAGGAATTTTAGTCCTTCTTCCCCAAGGCGGTAGAAGGATTTGGGATGACCAGTTTGAGCGGCTTTAATATACCAATGAATCGATTTATTAAAAAAATCATTATGGGATGAAATACGATCATCGTAAAATTGTGCTAGAACATAGTAGGATTCTTTAATTCCTAAGTCTGCTAGTTCAAGTAAAATTTCTTCCTGTTTATTGATGATTTGTTTCTTTTCATTGTTAGCAGCGTAACTTGAATTTGTAGATATTAATATAGTTAAAAGAATTATTAATTTTTTTACTGACATGAATTAATTCCATTGTATTTAAATTCTTTATCTTTTGGTGAAAATAATATATCTCGGTTAAAAGTTTGGATATCGCCTGCAAAATAAGACGTACCTGAATTATTAAATAGATTTTCTTTTAACATTACACCCGGTTTGTTTTTACTGCTTATCGCTGAGCCAAGGTTGCTGTCAAATGTATTGGATAAAAGAGTAGCTTTTGCTAATTTGTGATAAGGGTCTAATACAAAGTTTCGAGTTTCAAGCATATCAATATTTACTACTGATATTTCAGATCCTGATTTTATATTACGAAATAGTTCGTTTGATTGTATTTTTACACCACAACTATTTCGTATAAAAATACCGTTATGCTCGTTTCTAGCGATGATATTGCCGTTTATTTCGTTATTATCACTTTCAAAAATAGCAATACCATCACCTAGGTTTTCCATTACCAGATTATTATAAATAAGATTATGTTCACTGTTTCTATCCAGCATAATTCCTGAGCCGTTGTTTTTAAAGGATAAATTTTCAGCGATTGTTGTGTTGTTTATTTCTCGTGAAACGATAATGCCATGAGAGTGTTTTGCTTTGTAGCTTAAATTACGGGCTATTAATAAATTGCTGGAGTAATCATGAGGATCTATATTATAGATAAGACTATTCAGATAAGTATTTCCCACGATAACTACATCTTTAGCACCATTACTATAGTAGCCAAAAAAACTGTGATCAAAAGTATTACCTATTAACCAACCCGTTGGTCTTTTTAATGTTTTTAAATAATCAGTAATTACAGTATGAGTTCTCATAAGAGGTAAACCGTAATTCATTGCAAAACCAAAACTACCGGTTTGCCCTTTATAACCTAATCCACGAAAAATAGAGTTTGCCGCATAAAATTCTGATCCATTTAACATAAGAAAGTAAGGTCTTGGGAACTGATTTCCATAAAACAATAACTGGTTTTTTGGTATCTTTTTTCGGATCCCATAATTATTAGCGAGCTTATCCCATGTTGTGAGTATGCTATCAGTAGCAAATATTTTTCCGTTGGCAATAACAAAAACGCCATCGCTTATTGATAATCGTAATTCTTTGTTATTAATAACTAATGTTGCAGTAGGTGTAATATAAATAGGTCGATAACTAATATAGGTTTTGTTATTAATTTTTTTGAAAACTTTCGGATTGGAAAGTAATTGATTTATTTTTTCTAAATTATAGACGCCATTCGCAAGAACAATCGCTTTAGGCCATTGTATTCCGGTCGCCTTCCATGCGCGGTTCATTTCAATGATATTACTTGCTGGAATAAAATATAAGCTTTGTACGGGTATTAAGCTTACGTCTTGCCCATGATTTTTTTTTGGTACCTTTTTTTTCAAAGCAGCGACAGTATATTTCGACCAATCAATTTGTTGGTACTGCTCCAGCCTATTTGTTTTGTTTTTTTTATTTATGCTATTGGCTACACTAGAGTTAGCTATAACCAGTGATAGTAAGCCTATGCCAATAAATTGAAAAAACATATAAATAAATTGCATTTTAGTTGTTTTTAAAGCTATCAATACTGACGGTTGCAACAGTTCCTAATAACTCAATGTTAAGTTGTGTTTCTGGAGTAATTACAATCTTGGCATAATTAACAGGTGTTGATGAAATGCTTTTTAAAGGAGTACTGTGTTTCAATTCGAGAGATTCACTGTTTAGAATATTACTAACAGAACCTTTCATTTGTTCACCATTAACAAATTGAATCGTTGCGATTTGGTTAATAGTTAGTTTGTTTACATCTTTATAATCAAATTTTGCTTCAATAAAAAGGTCTCCATCTTTTACTGGAAGTAGAGTAAACAGAGGTTCACCTTCTGTGACAAATTGTTTATAGGGCACATGGCTAGAAATAATTTTACAATCACATGGACTGACTATATTTGCCACGCCACCATTAACAAGGCGTAATGTTGCTAGTAAATCATCTTTTTTTAATTTAGAGTCTTTATTAATGCTAGGGACTTTATCAAAGTAACTGCCCCGAGGTGATCTGACTACAACAACGGGTGCATTTACACTGGCAGCTACGCTATTTACAATAAATAGTCGATTGTAAATGCTGTAAGCAATAAAACTTAAAAGTCCTAGCAGAGCTATAAGTAAAGCGAATGCTCCCACTATTTGCCGGAACCGAAAAAAGAACTTGTTTTGTACGCCTAAACTTTGTGTTAATTTTTTGTCTTTTCCTTGAGCAGTAAAAGCATCTTTTTTAACAATTTGTATAACGGATCCAGTGTCTACAATCTCTCCACTGAGATAAGCATTTATTACATGATGTAATATCGAAATTTGTGAACGACGTAAATTTATATAGCGATAACCTATTATGCCTTGATCTTCATTTCTATGAATTTCTTCTAGTTCTATAGGTATGCTTGTAGAGATAAGATCAAATCTAAAAGCTAATCGGCCTACTACTGTTTTAGACTCTGAATCTTCCTTTGACAATTTCACAGTTAACCCTGAAACTGACCAATCTATAAGGCTGTGGGCTTTAGAGCCTACAATTAATTTAACGGGCAGTTTAAAACGAGCATGCTGTCTCGAATTTTCCGCTTCATGAGTGACCTGAGCAACCATTGTATATTTCTCCAAATAATATAATTCTGTTACAACTTAATAAAAAAATCAGCTACGTGTTGTACATCCTGTGCATTAAGAGCACCACTAATAAAAGCGACGGAGGTTAGAAAAACAGTTGCGTAGGTCAACATTGATAGTTTAGAGCTAAATTCGATATACAAATTATTCCAATAGCCATCTTTTCGTTTAAACGAGGTTTTTTGGCGAGTCCATTTCTGTTTGTGTAAATGGTTCAACACATACACTTTAACTAAGGATCCATAAATTTGGTTAAAGTAAATGAAAAATGGCCATGTAATGGAAACTCTTTTTCGAGAGGCTAGTAGCATTAAGGTTTGAGTCAGGCGAATAAATGCTACCCACCAAAGATAGACAATAAATAATTCAGGGCCGTAGACAAATGCGCCAATAATACCAGCAGATAGACCAAATAAAGAAGTCCACATCGAAATACGCTGATCGACTAAATTCCACCAAGTGAAAAACCCCATCACTTTAATCGGTACTGTCAATGCCCTGCTATTTGTACGCAGCATATTACCAAACCATCTGCGCATTAGAGTATTAGCACCAATAAAAAAGTTTTTGTGTGGAATTTCTTCAATAGTAACAATATCAACATCAGGGACATACCACATTTCCCAGCCATTTTTTAGCAAATAAAACCAAGAAGATTTATCATCACCCGTTAAAAAACGGAACTGACCTAAACGCCAGTGATTAATATGGTCTAACTCTACAGTATCAATAAAACCAGTTTCACTGACTATGTTTGCGCGGAACATTGACATACGCCCAGTCAGTGTTAACACACGTTTTGATAAACCCATAGATGACATATAAGTGTGTCTTTGTGCAAAACGCATACTGTACCAGCGGCGGTAAACTTCAGTTGCAAAATCATCGCCATCTAATTTACAGCTTTCTTCCGTTGTTAATGCACCCAATTTTGGGCTTAAAGCAAATAATTGAGCACATGAAATGGTTGATCCAAGGGGTAAGATAGAATCACCATCTATCACAGAAACAACAGAATTTTCTTTATTAACGTGAGTATTAGAAACTGCACGAAATGCAACAGATAAGGCATCTCGCTTGCCAGAACCTTTTATGCGAACAATTTTAAGGCGAACATGCTCAGGAGGGTTCTGTAAATCAAACATATTTTTAATGAGTCGTTCTTCGCTAAGTTCTACTATTGAAGTAATAATAGTAGTAGGCACTCCTGTTGAAATTGCATCTTTAATAGCCGCAAGATAAACTTCTACTGTGACGCTAGTTCCGATTCTAAAGGTGGTTAATACTAAAAAAATATGTTCTGGATTTACTGCATCACCTAAATCATTTGCCCGTTTTCTTAATTTTGGGAATGCAATTTTACGATAAATCAACGCCCTAAAAAAATGAGTTAATGACCAGCTATAACGCCAAATTGATAAAAAACCAATAGCTAAAATAAATTGTGTTGCTTCAGGGTCAAGATATACTTCTGGGAGATAAAAAGCCGTTGCGACTAATATCAGTATATAAATAATAAATCCAATCACTTTTGAGTCTCACAGGTTTCAGTATAAAGAGTTTTATCCATATTTTTTCCAACTCTAATTGATTTTTGTCCCTTTAAAGTGATGATTGTATTATCACAAACACGGCTCTGAGGCTTTCGCATGATTTTTAATCCACCGTTTTGGTTATCATTAAGATAATTACCATAGACCTCGTTATTAATGCCATCTAAGACTGTATCTCCACCTAGGCGGATCCCCGCTCCTAAATTAGAAACGACATGGTTATAACGGATAGTGTTGTTATTGCCTCTTATTGAAATCCCTCCAACATTCAGATCTTTTTCATACTTGCAACTATTATATTCTATGATATTAAAACTACTGCCTTCCTTTACATCAATACATTCGCTACCATGACTTTCAATAATATTGTGGTGTATCCAATTTTGATTTGAGTGATCTATCTCATTTGTTGGGTTTTTTCCTTCTGCAATTTGCTCAGGTGCAGTTCCAATATAGATAGCTTCACCATTGTGGTTTTTTGTTCCATCATCAAATTGATAATCTTGTGCACCGCAATAACTGATGTGTGAATACGCGACTTCATTTTTGAGTGCTTGGTATTTAATTCTAATACATTCATCGCGGGCATTTTTTATATCCATATACAGTAATTTAATACCTGTAATTCCTTGGTTCTTAAGACCCTTGACGTAGATTAGCTTTTTTCTAAAAGCAGTGACTTCGTTAGAGGAGGAAAGCAAGCCGTCAATGCTGAAATTGCTTAGCTCAATATAACTGTGTCGAATATCAAAAATGGATGTTTTTCCACCACCTTTTACAATTGCTCCAGGCATGCCGGCTATCCTAATAGGCTTATTTGGTAATCCAGCCCGTATTGTTGATACATCTTGCAAGTATTCACCTTGCATCAATAAAATTGTATCGCCAGGTTGCGCAATATCCAATGCCCTTTGAATAGATGCAAAGGGCGTTGATAATGTATTTTTTGATTTATCATTACCCTTGGGATGAACAAATATTGTTTTTTCTTGGGTAGGGCTCGGTAAGGATAATAAGTTTGTTGCAAAACATAATGTTGAATAGGGTAGCAATAATATTGTTAATGCTGAAATGAGAACTGCTCTATAAT
>CAZZIX010000065.1:0-1584 GCA_964654345.1 uncultured Methylomarinum sp. | reverse complement strand
GGGAGGCTTTCTTCCTTTAAGATTGATTTACAACAAGGGTATAGTTCTATCAGCTACTAAAGGCATGATTGAATAAATAAACCTTTTACAAGACCTTTTCTACCCCGCACAGCTTGCTGGCTACCTTTAAGTACAAATGTGTTGTTACATATTTTTCCTTGTGGTTCTGCCATAATTTTCAAAGCTCCGAACTCGTTGTCATTTAATTGATTTCCATAAATATCATTATTAATTCCATCAGAGGGGGTATCTCCACCAAGTTTAATACCAGCACCAAGATTTTTATGAATTATGTTATGACGAATAATATTTTCATTACCCCTGATTGCAATGCCTGCAACCTTTCGGTCTTTTCCCTGACTACATTGGTTGTATTCAATAATATTAAAACTACTGCCTTCTTTTACGTCAATACACTCACTACCAAAAGGTTCGATAATATTATTATGGATCCAGTTGTTATTTGACTGATCAGTTTCTGATGTCGGGTTTTTATTAAGCTGTTCTGGAGCTGTACCTATATAAATAGCCTCACCATTATGGCCACCACCATTAAATCTAAAGTCTTCTATACCACAATGACTAATACGTGAATTAGCAATTTCTATGTTTTGTGCAAAATATTTAAGTCTTATGCACTCATCCCTAGCATTAAGTATTGTCATGTTTAATAATTTGACATTTTGTATGCCATTACTATTTAAACCCTTTATATAGACCAGTTTTTTTCTGTAATTCTTGAAGCTCGAACTTCTGCCAACTAATCCATCAATTGTAAAATTTTTTAGCTCAATATAACTATGTTGAATGTTAGCAATATAAGTTTTCCCTGTTCCTTTTACAACTGCCCCGGGTGAGCCAGTAATAAGTATTGGTTGGCTCGACGTTCCTGCACGAACAGTTGTTATATCCTGAAAGTATTCCCCACTCATTAACTTAATTGAATCACCTGGTTGGGCGAGTTCTAATGCATGACTAATTGTTTGTAAGGGAGCCTGAGTATTATTCCCAGTATCTAAATCATCCCCATCTGGACTGACAAAAAAATTAGTTTTTGCATAGGCTTGTGTGGAAAAACTGCATATGACGATTATGCTCAAGATAAATATTAGAAAAAAAGAATTATAATTTTTGATTACTTGGGTACTTTTCATGTATGAATGACTGTGAGTTTTAATAAATGATTTGTAAGTGTAGTTGTTTTTTTAATATATTATTGAGGCTGAGGCCTCAAAACAAATTAGTACAAACAAATACAATTTCCATTTAAAAGAATATCATCATTTAAAAAAAATCCTAAACAAATATCTTTTTTCTTTTCGCAGTTATGGCAAAGAACTTTGAGTAGGAATGATTGAAGCAAGATTAAAATTATTTTTAATCAGAACTACTCTCTGACTCATTCTATTCAAAATAAGACGCGATTAAAGAAAAGAAAAGAAATGATAAAGAGACTAAAAATATTTATCATTATTGTCTTTAGCCGGTGTCTAATTTAAACTACTCAAGTAGTGACTACCAACAAATCCCTTGGTAAAGAGGTTTATCTTCCAGGTTTTTAATTCTTACCAAGTCGATAATATG
>CAZZIX010000064.1:0-11869 GCA_964654345.1 uncultured Methylomarinum sp. | reverse complement strand
GCCGCAGTTTTACGATAAATTGGCTTTAATAAATCTAATTGAGCTATTAATCCTTTAGGTCTTAAGTCAAATTGGTCTCGGATAATAGCAACCATTTTATCTTCACTTATTTTTCCTGTACCGAAAGTTTCGATACTGATTGATGTTGGTTCAGCAACACCTATTGCATAAGAAACCTGTATTTCACAGCGTTCAGCCAGCCCTGCTGCAACAATATTTTTTGCTACATATCTTGCCATATAAGCGGCAGATCTATCCACTTTTGAAGGATCTTTACCCGAAAAAGCTCCGCCTCCATGTCTAGCCATTCCACCATAGGTATCAACAATTATTTTACGCCCAGTTAACCCACAGTCGCCTACAGGGCCACCTATAATAAACTGGCCTGTTGGGTTTATAAAATATTGAGTGCCTGAATGTAACCATTCCTTAGGTAAAGTCGGCAGTATTATTTCATCCATCACGGCTTCTTCTAATTGCTTACCCCCAATATCTGGAGAATGCTGTGTTGATAGAACAACGGCATCAATCGCAACAGGCTTATGATTTTCATAACGAAAGGTTATCTGACTTTTTGCATCAGGGCGTAACCAAGGCAAAGTTTTATTTTTGCGGACTTCAGCTTGTCTTTCAACTAGTCTGTGAGAGAAAGTGATGGGGGCAGGCATTAAAACATCAGTTTCATTACTTGCATAACCAAACATCAAGCCTTGGTCACCAGCACCCTGTTCATGATCTTCGCTATCATCAACACCCATTGCAATATCAGCTGACTGCTTACCTATTGCATTGATAACCGCACATGTTTTTCCATCAAAACCAACGTCCCCGTTATCATAGCCAATTTCACAAACAACGTTTCTAACCAATTCCTCAGTATCTACCCACGCATCTGTTGTAACTTCACCTGCTAAAATAACCATGCCTGTTTTAATCATGGTTTCACATGCAATTCTAGATTTCTTGTCCTGAGCCAAAAGTGCATCAACTACAGCATCAGAAATTTGATCTGCAACTTTATCAGGATGACCTTCTGATACGGACTCTGATGTAAAAATAAAACTATTACTCACTATTATTTACCTCTTGCCTTAAATCTAGGAATAGTTTTACCTATTCCTAATACTAAATTATGCAAAAGGCCGCAATGCGACCTTTTGAAATATGGTGGGCCCTCCCAGACTCGAACTGGGGACCTGCCGATTATGAGTCGGATGCTCTAACCAACTGAGCTAAGGGCCCTAAAAACTCCCTGAACAGGTTTGTTCAATTTTCACCATCAAGAAAGCATTTTAATTGCTCTGACCTTGAAGGGTGTCTTAATTTTCTTAATGCTTTTGCTTCAATTTGCCGTATTCTCTCACGAGTCACATCAAACTGTTTTCCTACTTCTTCTAATGTATGATCAGTATTCATATTTATACCAAAGCGCATACGCAAAACTTTTGCTTCTCTCGCAGTCAGACCACTTAATACATTTTGCGTAGATTCGCAAAGGCTAGCAATAGTTGCAGACTCAACAGGAGAAAGCACTTTTCCGTCTTCGATAAAATCACCTAAATGTGAATCTTCATCATCACCAATAGGCGTTTCCATAGAAATCGGTTCTTTAGCAATTTTTAATACCTTCCGAACTTTATCTTCAGGCATTTCCATACGTTCTGCAAGTTCTTCCGGCAAAGCTTCTCTACCTTTTTCTTGAAGAATTTGTCTTGAAATACGATTAAGTTTATTGATGGTTTCAATCATATGGACAGGAATACGAATAGTTCTCGCTTGATCCGCTATTGAACGAGTTATTGCCTGTCTAATCCACCATGTTGCATACGTTGAAAATTTATAGCCACGACGATATTCAAATTTATCTACCGCTTTCATTAAACCAATATTACCTTCTTGAATTAAATCAAGAAATTGTAAGCCTCGATTAGTATATTTTTTTGCAATTGAAATTACTAATCGTAGATTAGCTTCAATCATTTCTTTTTTAGCTCTTCGAGCTTTAGCTTCACCCACTGATAGTCGGCGATGAATATCTTTTAAATTAGAAGTAGTTAGTCCTTGATCTGATTCAATTTCTTTCAAACCTTCCTGGACTTTAATTAATTCAGATTCATTCTGCTTTATTACTTCTGAATAATTTGGATCTTTTAAATATTCGTCCAACCAAGAAGAACTCGTTTCATTTCCTACAAAAGACTCAATAAATTGTTTCCTCGGTACATTTGCTTTTTTTACACAGATATCAAGAACAATTTTTTCTTTTCCCCTAATTCCTTTTATAACTGGCTTAAAGATTAAGTTTAGTTTTTTTATGTATTGAGGCGCCCATTTAAATTCAGAAAAAACAGACGCTAAGGTTTCAAGTGCTTTTTCAGATTTATCATGATCATAACCATTTTTAGAAATAGCTGTTGTGGCCGATTTTAATGCTTTACGAAGCTCATCAACTTTTTCTTTAACATCTTGATAATCTAAACCTTTTACTTCTTTTTCTTCTTCTTCACTGCCTTCTTCAGCGGCGGCGGCGGCGGCGGCGGCGGCGGCGGCAGCAGCGGCAGCTTTTGGGTCAAAATCAGGTTCATTCAAATCAATTAAATCAACAACTAAATCACTCAATCGAATAGGCGACTCTTCATCTAACACCAAATCAAAAGAGCTTATAAATGATTCTACAACAGGTCGAGAGCGAGAAATAGCTAGGACAATATGACGTTGTGCCGCTTCAATTCTTTTGGCTATTTTTAGTTCTTCCTCTCTAGTTAATAATTCAACTGAACCCATTTCCCTCATATACATTCTAACAGGATCTGTTGTTCTACCATATTCACTATCAATAGATGCAAGAGCTGCTACTTCAGCTGCAGCATCATCATCATCTGAAGTAATAGCTGTATCAGAAGTCAATAATGAATCAGCATCTGGCGCTACCTCATGAACCTGAATACCCATATCAGAAATCATTCCAATGATATCTTCTATTTGTTCAGGATCAACAATATCGCTAGGCAAATGATCGTTAACTTCCGCATAGGTTAAGTAACCTTGTGCCTTACCCTTTGCTATTAATTGCTTAATTTGAGATTGTTGTTGTTCTTGATTCATTCTATACCCACAAAATACATTCAACACTTAAAACCCGACTAACCGATAATGGTAACATATAGCTAAATATCTTGTTAGATTAAGTTTTATTTTATAATATCCGTTTTTGTTCTTCCTTGCTCACAACCTGCTTTACTTTTTTTTCCATCATATCGTTAAAATACTGCTTTTCCCCCTGTTTAAACAATTCAACTAAAGCCCCCTCAAATGCCTGCTGAGCATTAAAATCATTGTTTTCTAAAGGTAACGCCTCAAGCATTGCAACCTCGGACAACCACTGATGCCTTTCAGGGTTATCGCGATAAACTTCAAGTAACCTACCCGTATTTTTCAGTTGATTCTTTTCTATAACGGCCATCACATCAAGCAAAGCGTCCTTTGTCCGAAAGCTCATCCTTTTCCAATTAGGGTCTGTTTTTTCTATTAACTCAACCATTTCAGGGTTTTGTAATAAAAGTGCCATCACCACTTTTTCTCGATTATGCATTGTAGCCGGTCGCGAATCACGAACTAAGTCAATCGGTGTATCTAATTTTTTCAAACTAGTGCTTGGAGAGCGCCTACCAAGCTCTTCCAGCATCATTTCCCGAAAAGTTCCTGCAGGAATTTTTTCAATATGAGGCTTTGCCTCAGAAATTAAACAAGACCGCCCTTCGATTGTCGAAAGATCAATGTCTTTTGAAATATATTCAAAAAAGTAACCAGATAAGGTCTGTGAATTTTGAATTTGACGTTCAAATTCATCCGCCCCTAGCTCTCTAATTAATGAATCAGGATCCTGCCCTTGAGGCAAGAGCATAACTCGAGCAAGCCTACCCTCCTTAAGACATGAAAAAGTTTCTTGAACGGCTCTCCATGCAGCCTTTTTTCCAGCAATATCGCCATCAAAACAAAAGACAATTTCAGAGGTGAATCTGAACAACAAGTCCATATGCATTTTAGAAGGCGCGGTTCCTAGTGCTGCAACAGAATAATTAACCCCAAACTGGCTTAAAGCTAAAACATCCATATAGCCTTCAACCAATAATATTCTTTTTGGTCTAGAGTCTTTTTCTAATAACTCAAATAAACCGTAAAGTTCTTTGCCTTTAGAAAATATGGGCGTTTCTGGGGAATTCAAGTATTTTGGTAAAGAGTCGTCCAAAACACGACCACCAAAACCTACGATTCGCTTACGCTTGTCTCTAATAGGAAAGACAAGTCTCCCACGAAAGCGGTCAAATGACTTGCCACCTTCTTTGCTAGTTAACATACCAGCCTTAAGTAATAAGCTATTATCAAACTGAGAAGCTAGAGCATTCCAACTGTCAGGGGCATACCCCAAAGAAAATTCTTTTGCAATTTCGCCACTTAATCCACGATGTTTCAAGTAGTTAATTGCATCTTTACCTTGCGAGCTGTTTCTTAATTGCTCAACATAAAATACAGCGACTTGCTCAAGAATAAAATATAAAGCACTATAATCTTGTCTTTGAACAGAGGTTCCAAAATCCTTCTCTCTAGGAACATCAATTCCAACAAAGCCAGCCAGATCTTCAATTGCTTCAACGAAATCAAGGTGACTAAATTCAATCAAAAAACTAATTGCGTTCCCACCAACCCCACAGCCAAAGCAGTGATAAAACTGTTTTTTTCGGTTTACCGAGAAACTAGGTGATTTTTCTGTATGGAAGGGACAGCGAGCAACGTAACTACTTCCCGCTTTTTTTAGTGGGACGTGCGAATCAATTAAGTCGACTATATCGACTCGCACCAAAAGATCATCTATAAATTCACGAGGTATTCTGCCAGACACTAAAGCCCAGCCTTGTCACGCTTAAGTGGCAAGTTTTGCTTTAATAACTGAGCTTACAATTGACATATCAGCACGACCCAGCATTTGAGGCTTTAATATCCCCATCACTTTCCCCATATCCTTAATGGAGCCAGCACCAGAATCAGATATTGCTTTTACAACCAGCATATCTATTTCTTCTTCCGTTAAAGCTTGAGGCAAAAAGTCTTGTATAACTACAATCTCAGCCTCTTCAATCTCTGTAAGATCAGTCCGACCGGCTTCTTTAAATTGCTTGATAGATTCTCGACGCTGCTTAAGCATTTTATCAAGGACAAGCATAATCCGCTCATCATCCAGCTCAATTCGCTCATCAACTTCAATCTGTTTAATAGCCGCTAAAATTGTTCTAATAACAAGCAATCTTTCTTTGTTTTTAGCCTTCATGGCTACTTTCATATCGTCCGTGATACGCGCTTTTAATGAAGACATAATTAAGCCCAAATAAAAAGATTAAAGTTGAGGACGTCCACGACGTAGATTTTTTAGTGCATAACGCTCACGAGCTAATTTTTTTAGATGGCGTTTAACTGCAGCGGCACCTTTACGCTTGCGTTCAGCTGTAGGTTTTTCATAAAATTCACGACGACGAACCTCAGATAGCACGCCGGCTTTTTCGCACGAACGTTTGAAACGACGGATTGCAATATCAAAAGGCTCGTTTTCTCTTACTTTTACTGATGGCATTATAATGACCTAATTATGTTAATATACTTTCGGGTTGCATGACCCACATAGTGAACTCTTAATTATACCCATAAATTAGATTTAATCAAAATACAATGTACATCTTAGGCATAGAAACTTCTTGTGATGAAACAGGTGTCGCTATTTATCATTCAACCAAAGGATTAATATCCCATCATTTGTACAGCCAAGTCACCATGCATAGTGAATACGGAGGAGTAGTTCCAGAACTTGCATCTCGTGACCATATTCGAAAACTAATCCCTTTGGTCAAACAAACCTTATCTGATAGTAAACTCAACAATACTGATATTCAGGGCATTGCATATACTGCCGGACCCGGTTTGATGGGAGCTTTGTTAGTAGGTGCAACAACGGCCAGAAGTTTAGCATGGGCATGGCAAATTCCAGCAATAGCAGTCCATCATATGGAAGGCCATTTACTGGCACCGATGTTAGAAGAAAAACCACCCGAACTTCCTTTTGTTGCCTTGTTGGTTTCAGGTGGGCATACTTTATTAATTCAAGTTGATGGAATTGGACAATATACTCAACTAGGTGAATCCTTAGATGATGCTGCTGGCGAAGCCTTTGATAAAACAGCTAAAATGCTTGGTCTTGGTTATCCTGGAGGACCAAAAGTCTCTCAGCTTGCAGAAAAAGGAACTGATCGCTTTGTGTTTCCTCGGCCTATGACAGATAGACCCGGTTTAGATTTTAGCTTTAGTGGGCTAAAAACGTTTACTATGAATACCTTTAATTCAACAGATAAAACAGAGAAAGATAAAGCGGATGTCGCCTATGCTTTTCAAAAAGCTACCTCGGAAACATTAGCCATAAAATGTAGAAGAGCTCTTCAACAAACCGGACTAAAAACACTTGTTATCGCTGGTGGAGTGAGTGCAAACACACAAATTCGTACCGAATTATTAAAAATGACTAAAAAAGAAAAGGCTACGCTCTTTTTTCCTCGACTAGAATTCTGTACGGATAATGGCGCTATGATTGCCTACGCAGGATGCCAACGATTAATGGCTGGACAAAAAGAAAATCTAGAAATTTATGCCAAACCGCGCTGGCCAATTGAAGAGCTGATGGCTTTGTAGAACAAAGCCATTTTTCATCACTACAACTCTAAAAAAATTTATAACTCCGTCTCAGTTTATATTACCCTTGAAAACCAAGTAGTTTTTTATTAATAATCATTTCTGTAATTGATTCAGGAACATGACCTTCCCAATCACCCCTTCCATTTTTAATATCAGAAAGAACACGAGAAAAACTAATATCTAATAAGCTTTCGTCAGCATTTTCCAGTCCGATTAAATATCCATTATCTAATAAATGCTTATATAAATATTTTAATTTATCAGAAGGCTGAAAATTATTAACCGTGACTAGCTCGTTTTTATCTGTATCTTTAGAAGGATAAATATAAAGTCTGGTGTTATCTGGAAATAATTTGGCAAATGCTTCTAAAATCCCACCTTCTAAACCTTCATAATATTCTTCATCGAAAATTAGTTGCAAATTAGAAATACCTAAAATTATGCCGATTTGCAACTTCGTATAGCGACGAAAATAAGCTCGCAAGCGAAAATAACGCAAATAATTAGAAATCATTACGGTATAGCCTTGAGTATTAAGCATGTCAACACGAGCAAGAAAATCAGCATCGTCAATATGGTCGCCAACAGTCAAACTAGCCATTGTTAGCTCAGCCAACACCAAGGTTTTATCGTCATCAATAGACTGTATTTGACTAAAATGTTGTTTTCCACATTTAGTCATATCAAGATGAACTTTGGTTAGTGGTGTAAAGGAACCACGTATTACCAATATATTTTTCTTATATAAAAGTTCAGAAGGGATTTGTACCTCGCCTTGAGGACTAAACATGATGGCATGAGTTAGATTGCTGTGCACCAAGTGCAGATTCATCAATCTGTTTTCTGTTTCTTCAAAATAAGGCCCTGAAAAATGAATCATATCAATTTCAATACGACCAGGTTCTAGATCATCCCCAAGGGTCTCAATAATTTTTTTAGGTCGCGTAAAGTGATTAAAAGCTGAATGAATTAAATTTACTCCAAGCACACCCAACGCTTCTTGCTGGGCTCCACCATCATTATCCAGCATTCGCACATGCAGAATAATATCACTGGGCGCAGCCTCTCGGTACAGCTGTAAGCGAATACCTATCCAGCCATGACATTCGTTTTTTTGCAAATAACTTTTTGCTGTAACTGTTGCCGCATAAGAAAAAAATGTTGTATTTTTAGGTCGCGTTGGTGTTAATAGCTCAGTAACAGCAGTATATTCTTTATCCAGCATTTTTATCAATCGACTTCGACTAACATAACGCCTAGATTCCTCAGCTCCGTAAATATCATCACTCACTTGCATATCATAAGCAGACATTGTTTTAGCCACCGTTCCTGCAGCACCACCAGCACGGAAAAAATTTCTAGCAACCTCCTGACCCGCCCCAATTTCGACAATAGTACCGTATTTACAGTTATCCAAATTTATCTCTAGCGCTTTATGTAAAGTATTATGTATTTTTTCGCGTTCAGGCATAGTAAGAAACTCGTCAGAAATTTTATTTAATTATTATTAAGCATAGAACATTTCTCTGATTAATAATAATTAAATTGAAATTTCTGTGATTTAGAGTGTTTTTGGTCTAATAACTGCTGTAGTAAAACTACCTGTTATCGCCCAAATAATTTAGAACCTTATTTATTTCTGCATAAAAATCCAGTTTAATCTTAGCAACCTATACCTAACAATAAAACTAAAGGGTATAATACTCAGTTAATTAAAAAATTTGAGTAGGTTGCCATGCAAATAATTCAGGAAGCACTCACATTTGATGATGTTTTATTAGTACCAGCACATTCAACGGTATTGCCGCGTGAAGTCGCATTAAAAACAAAATTAACAAAAGAAATTTCACTTAATATCCCTTTAATCTCTGCAGCGATGGATACCGTAACAGAGAGCCGACTGGCAATTGCAATTGCTCAGGAAGGTGGCATTGGTATTATCCATAAAAACATGACTGCCGAAGAACAGGCAAGTGAAGTCAGACATGTTAAAAAATATGAAAGTGGCGTCATTAAAGACCCTATTACAGTATCACCCGATATTTCTGTCAGAGACGTTATGGAATTAACTCGGGCAAATAATATATCGGGGGTTCCTGTTGTAAACGGAAATGATTTGGTCGGTATTGTCACCAGTCGTGATTTACGTTTTGAAACAAGGTTAGATGAAAAAGTAACCTCCGTCATGACACCTAAGGAACGATTAATTACTGTTTCTGAATCCGCTGATCACAAAGAAGCAATTGCCCTATTGCATAAACATCGCATTGAAAAAGTGTTAGTCGTAAACGATGATTTTCACTTGAAGGGCATGATTACGGTGAAGGATATTCAAAAAGCAAAAGATTATCCTAATGCCTGTAAAGATGAACAGGAACGATTAAGAGTGGGTGCAGCCGTCGGCACAGGCAAAGAAACGGAAAAGCGTGTAAAAGCCTTAGTTAAGGCGGGGGTTGATGTCATTATCGTTGATACAGCACATGGTCATTCACAAGGCGTTTTAGACAGAGTTCGCTGGGTTAAATCAAATTATCCTAATGTACAAGTAATAGGCGGTAATATAGCTACAGCAGAAGGAGCAAAAGCTTTGGTAGAAGCTGGGGCAGATGGTGTAAAGGTTGGAATAGGGCCTGGCTCAATTTGTACAACCCGTATAGTTGCCGGTGTTGGGGTGCCTCAAGTGACTGCTATCAGTAATGTGCATGATGCATTAAAAGACACAGGCATACCGTTAATTGCAGATGGAGGTCTCCGTTATTCAGGAGATGTAGCAAAAGCATTGGCTGCTGGAGCGCACACTGTTATGTTAGGCGGCTTATTTGCAGGCACTGAAGAAGCACCTGGTGAAGTTGAATTATATCAAGGACGCTCCTACAAATCATATCGTGGCATGGGATCTTTAGGTGCGATGTCGCAGCAACAAGGATCTAGTGACCGCTATTTTCAAGAAGAAGATAGTATTGAAAAACTAGTTCCAGAAGGAATAGAAGGGCGAGTGCCTTATAAAGGTAGCATGTTAGCCATTATTCATCAATTATTGGGTGGAGTTAAGTCAAGCATGGGCTATACAGGTAGCCAAAGTATTGAAACAATGCATGATAAAGTTCAATTCGTTAGAGTGTCTAGCGCAGGAATGAGAGAGAGTCATGTTCATGATGTAACTATTACCAAAGAAGCACCTAACTATCAAATTAGGGGCTAACTCCAATCAGATATATTAAAGCGGGTGTGATATTAAAGTGAAGTAAAGAATGGTAGATTGGGCTAACAGCTCTATCGTTAACCCAACATTTTTAGCAAAAGTTATGTTGGGTTGCCAAAAAACGGCAGCCCAACCTACATTTTTTTATTTACTTCACTTTATAATCGCACCCTATTAAAATTCTATTGAGCTATTAATTATTTAAGACCATTGATTATAAAACGCTATCGTGAATCAACAGCAAACAGAAGATATTCATTCGCATAAAATTCTAATTTTAGATTTTGGCTCCCAATATACCCAATTAATAGCACGCCGTATTCGTGAAATAGGTGTTTACTGTGAAATTTATTCTTGCGAGTGTAGCCCAGAAGAAGTAAAAAACTTTGCCCCCAAAGGTATTATCCTATCTGGTGGGCCCGAAAGTGTTACTGGAGGTGACACCCCTAGAGCACCTCAATGCGTGTTTGAATTAGACATTCCTGTTTTAGGTATTTGTTATGGTATGCAGACTATGACAGAACAAATGGGGGGGAAAGTTGAATCATCAGATCATCGTGAATTTGGCTACGCTCAAATTAGAGCCAGAGGCCATTCACAATTATTAAAAGATATAGAAGACCATTCATCTAAAGAGGGCTATGGCTTATTAGATGTATGGATGAGTCATGGCGACCGAGTCGTTGATTTACCAGAAGGCTTTAAGTTGATTGCAAGCTCTGATGGCGCGCCAATTGCAGGCATTGCCAATGAAGATAAAGCTTTTTTTGGCTTACAGTTTCATCCAGAAGTGACACATACCAAACAAGGTGGAAGAATTTTAAAACGTTTTGTTATTGATATTTGTGCCTGTGATGCCTTATGGACAGCCAATCATATTATCCAAGATAGCATCCATTCTGTACAACAAGCAGTAGGAAATGACCATGTAATTTTAGGCTTATCAGGAGGCGTTGACTCATCAGTTGTTGCCGCTCTTTTGCATAAAGCCATTGATAAACAATTAACCTGTGTTTTTGTAGATACCGGTTTACTTCGACAAAATGAAGGCGACCAGGTTATGACTATGTTTGCTCAACATATGGGCGTTCATGTGATTCGTGTTAATGCTGAACAACGTTATTTAGACGCTTTAAAAGGTGTAACCGACCCAGAAGCCAAACGTAAAGTTATTGGTAACTTATTTATCGAAATTTTCGACCAAGAAGCAGAAAAATTAACCGATGCAAAATGGTTGGCACAAGGGACTATTTACCCAGATGTGATTGAATCCGCTGGATCAAAAAGTGGTAAAGCACATTTAATTAAATCACACCATAATGTAGGTGGCTTACCTGAAAATATGACCTTAAAGCTGGTTGAACCCTTACGTGAATTATTTAAAGATGAGGTCAGAAAACTAGGACTAGAATTAGGATTGCCAGCGGATATGGTCTTTCGCCACCCTTTCCCCGGTCCAGGTTTAGGCGTTAGAATTTTGGGTGAAGTAAAAAAACAATATGCTGATCTACTTAGGCAGGCTGATGCAATCTTTATTGAAGAACTCTATAAACATGATCTTTACGACAAAGTCAGCCAGGCTTTTGCTGTTTTTTTACCGATAAAATCAGTTGGTGTTATGGGTGATGGCAGACGTTATGACTATGTTATTGCCATACGAGCAGTAGAAACCATAGATTTTATGACTGCCCGCTGGGCACATTTACCCTACGACTTTTTAGATTTAATATCACGTCGAATTATAAATGAGGTAGATGGTATCTCCCGTGTTGCTTATGATATTTCTGGAAAACCTCCAGCAACCATAGAGTGGGAATAAGCTTAAATGATGAGCAATGGATGCGTTATGCAATCAGGCTCGCGCAACGAGCTGAAGACCAAGGAGAAGTACCTGTCGGAGCAGTTTTAATTAAAGAAGAAAACTGTATAGCA
>CAZZIX010000063.1:0-11947 GCA_964654345.1 uncultured Methylomarinum sp. | reverse complement strand
CTATGGTTTCTGAAGCCGTTGTTGAACTATCACGCTGGCAATTTGCAATTACATCTCTATACCATTTTCTGTTTGTCCCTTTAACAATAGGTTTATCTGTTTTGCTTGCCATTATGGAATCAACTTACGTTATGACAGGACGTGAAATTTATAAAGATATGACCCAATTTTGGGGCAAATTATTCGGTATAAATTTTGCCTTGGGTGTCACCACTGGATTAACAATGGAATTTCAGTTTGGCATGAACTGGTCTTATTTTTCACATTATGTAGGGGATGTATTTGGTGCGCCACTGGCTATTGAAGGGTTAATGGCTTTTTTTATGGAATCAACCTTTGTCGGGTTGTTTTTCTTTGGCTGGGATAAATTATCTAAAGGGGGACATCTTATTGTCACTTGGCTGGTTGCCTTAGGCTCTAATTTATCAGCGCTTTGGATACTTGTTGCTAATGGATGGATGCAAAACCCAGTAGGTTCTGAATTTAATTATGAAACCATGCGAATGGAAGTCACTAATTTTGGAGCTATAATTTTTAACCCTGCTGCACAAGTTAAATTTGTCCATACCGTTGCTGCTGGCTACACTACTGCGTCAGCTTTTGTCTTAGGTATTAGTGCTTATTACATGCTGAAAGGTCGAGATGCCGCTTTTGCACAACGATCCTATACCATTGCTGCTGGCTTTGGTTTAGCGGCTGTTCTTTCGGTTATTGTCCTTGGGGATGAAAGTGGCTATACCGATGGAGAAGTACAAAAAGCTAAGTTAGCAGCTATTGAAGCAGAATGGCATACTGAGCCACCACCCGCCTCATTTACTGTAGTCGGCATTCCCGATCAAGAACAAATGAAAACGCATAATGCCATTAAAATCCCTTGGGTTTTAGGATTGATTGGTACTCGTTCATTTGATACCCCGATTATTGGTTTATCCGAAATACTAGACACTAATCGACTGAGAATTCAAAATGGAATCAAAGCTTATGGGCTATTACAAAAATTAAGAGATGACAAAAAAAATGAATTACTAATCACTGAATTTGAGGCGGTAAAAAAAGACCTAGGTTACGGACTATTACTCAAACGTTATACAGAAAATGTTGTGGATGCAACTGACGAACAAATAGAAAAAGCGGTTAAATATTCAATTCCTCAAGTTGCCCCTTTATTTTGGACATTTAGAATCATGGTTGTCTGCGGTTTTATTTCCTTAATTGTTTTTGTTATTGCCGTAGTAGCAAGCTCTATTAGAAAATGCCGTAAAGAATGGATTTTAAATCTCAGTTTATATTCAATGCCTTTACCATGGATAGCCTGTGAAACCGGGTGGTTTGTTGCAGAATTTGGCAGACAACCATGGACAATTGCAGAAGTTTTACCGACGTTTTTAAGCGCTTCATCATTAACTGAATGGGATATTATTCTTAGCTTGGCGGGTTATATTATTCTATACACTGTATTTTTTATTATTGAAATATTCTTAATGATGAAATTTATCAAGCTTGGCCCAAGCAGTTTACATAAAGGACGTTATCATTTTGAAGTAGATGAAAGAGGCTTATCATGATTTTTGACTACGAAACAATGCGCATAATATGGTGGGCACTTTTAGGTGCATTAATGATTGGCTTTTCCGTCACAGGCGGATTTGACTTAGGTGTAGCGGTACTATTACCCTTTCTCGGAACCAATGATAATGAACGACGCGTTATTATCAATTCAATTGGCCCAACATGGGAAGGCAACCAAGTATGGTTTGTGATGGCGGGAGGAGCTTTATTTGCCGCCTGGCCTCTGGCTTATGCTGTTTCCTTTTCAAGTCTATATTTTCCACTGCTACTAACATTATTTGCCTTATTTTTAAGACCCTTAGGTTTTGATTACCGAAGCAAACTACCCAACCAAACATGGCGTAAAACCTGGGATAAAGCTCTATTTACCGGTGGGCTAGTCCCAGCAGTCATTTTTGGTGTTGCATTTGGTAATTTATTAGTAGGCATCCCTTTCCATTTGGAAAATGATATGCGGATGATTTATCACGGCAATATGATGACTTTATTAAATCCATTTGCCGTTTTGGCAGGTATTTTAAGCTTATCCATGTTTACTATGCACGGCGCAGTTTACTTACAAATTAAAACTGAAGCGGCTATTCAGCAAAGAGCCAAAGAAAAAGTACGCTTATTTGTACCACTAACATTAGCTTTTTTTGCTTTGGCAGGTTATTGGCTTACTTTTTTAGATGGCTATCATATTACATCAGAAATATTTCCTAATGGACCGTCGGATCCATTAAACAAATTTGTAAAGCGTGAACCAGGCTTATGGCTTGATAATTATGGACATTTTCCTGACTTATGGTTACTCCCACTGTCTACTTTTATCACTGGCTGCTTAACATTAATACTCTCATCCATCAATAAACCTGGCAGTGCATTTATCTTTAGTGCCATGACTGTAGCCAGCATTATTTTAACGGCAGGGTGCTCGATGTTTCCTTTCATTATCCCATCAAGTATTTCCTTAACCAGCTCACTAACAGTATGGGATTCTAGTTCTAGTCTAAAAACCTTAACCATCATTTTTTGGGTTACGGCTTTCTTTTTACCTTTGATTATGATTTACACAAGCTGGGTCTTTCGTGTTTTACGCGGAAAAATAACCGTTGAACATATTAAAAAGAACAACCATACAGCGTATTAACCTAAGAGGAAATTATGTGGTATTTCAGTTGGATTTTAGGCGTATTATTGGCTTGTTCATTAGGTATTATCAATGTCCTGAGGCTAGAGGCTCAAGAAGCGTTAGCCAAAGAAAATGTTGCTATTGACCCTCTGACACAATTATTAATTAAAGAAAGTATTTTAGAACGCCTACATGAAAAGGTCGAAAATTCTAAGCGTAATGAAATGCCCTTTTCTTTACTGTATATTAGTTTGACCGATTTTAAAACTAAACATCAGATGGCTGATTATGAAATGGATACGACACTATTAAAGGTTGTTGATTCATTTAAAAAAGATATTCGTAGTGGCTTAGATATCACCGCAAGAGTCGGCGAAGAAGATTTTTTAATCGCATTTCCGGGCGTTCCATTAGCCCGAGTTGAAATTATTGCCGACAAAATTAAAACAAACATCTTTTCAAAGATTAAAACACCTAGAGAAACTGCAGTAGATATAAGCATTGGTACTGCTGAGTATACTCACCATAGCCACCTGATCTCAGATGATGTTTCTATGGGCATGAGCGAAGTTGAAGCCCTGTTGAATATAGCGATTGGAAAGTGTTTTGAATCAACCAGTACATAATTATTTACACGCCCCTAAATAACAAAAATTAGCAGTATAAACTTATGCCTGTCGATATTCTAATTACTGTGCTTATAACAGCCGTAATCCAGTCAATTTTTGGTGTAGGTGTTCTATTATTTGGAACACCTATTCTTCTGATACTCGGCTATGATTTTATTAATGCATTAAGCGTGTTACTACCTATTTCAATAGCAATTAATTCATTACAAATAATTAAGCATTATCAACATATTGATATTTCTTTTTACAGGCGCGTACTAATTTATAGCATTCCTTTTGTTATTATATTTTTGTTTCTAGTTAGCACAAAAAACGTTAACATCAATCTACTGGTGGGTAGTTTTCTTGTTTTAGTTGCATTAAAAAACTTTTTCCCAACGATTGAACAAAAACTTGAGAAAACGTTTAAATATGAAAAAACCTATTTATCCTTAATGGGAATAATACATGGTTTTACTAACTTAGGCGGCTCTTTACTCACGGCTATTGTTCATAGTAAAAACTATGAAAAAAATAGTTCTCGAGTCACCATTGCAATTTGCTACGCAACTTTTGCTTTTTTTCAATTAATCACCTTATTCCTTATTGGCAAGCAATTTGAACTATCATTTGCTGAAAATATGAGTTTTTTACAAATAGGTGTTTTCGTTTTTTTGTTTACGGAGGAAATAGTTTATAACGGCATAGATAATAAAAAATATAGTCAAATTTTTTCTATATTTTTATTAATTTCAGGTCTCTTACTCATCATAAAATAATTATAAATACGAGGCACTTCCATGAAAAAAATATTAAATTACTTTTTAATCGGTATATTAGCTTTTATCCCTATCTATGTGATAGGGAGTATTGTTTTCTTTGTTAACGATCATTTTTCAGATTTAGTTAGGTTTGTTTACGGTTATTATGATAACTACCTAACCACCGCTCTAATTTTTGCATTCAGCTTTTCGATGTTTTCTTATATTGGCTATCGTTTAAGCATTGGAAAATCATCTATTATTTCTGCTATTGATTCTATTATCAACCAAATCCCTTTTTTAAATACTATTTACAGAGTCACCAAAAAATTGGTCAACATGTTTTCAGGACATGAGCAAAAAACAGCGCGTGAAGTGGTTTACATCGAATATCCAAAAGAAGGCCTATGGGTTCCAGCATACGTCACAAATAAAGAGAAAGACCGTTATATTCTATTTGTTCCAACATCTCCCAATCCTACGTCTGGCTTTACAATAATCGCACATGAATCAAAAGTTGTTAAATCTCAAATGGATATTGAGCAAGCGACCAGTTTTATTATCAGTGTTGGTGTAGATTACGACCTATCTAATGAAGCAACAAAATTACCTAAATGAACAATTTTGAAAGCCTTCTAAACCAACTTAGTTCGCTAGTTTGGGGGCCTATAATGCTTGCCTTTTTATTAGGTATCGGCATCTACCTCACCATTGGATTAAAAGCATTCCCATGGATGTATACAGCCAGATCATTCGTCTTGCTTTGGCAGAGTAGAAAGACAGCTCAAGAAGGCGATATTTCGCCTTTTCAGGCATTAATGACATCCCTTTCAGCTACGATAGGAACAGGAAACATAGCCGGCGTGGCTACGGCAATATCATTAGGTGGCCCAGGTGCCGTTTTCTGGATGTGGGTAACGGCTTTATTTGGTATGGCGACTAAGTATGCTGAAGCAGTTTTGGCAGTAAAATATAGAGAAGTTGATGACCTTGGAAATCATGTCGGTGGCCCGATGTATTATATTAAGAGTGGCCTTGGAGAAAAATGGCATGGGTTAGCCATTGCATTTTCCATTTTTGGCACCTTAGCTGCCTTTGGTATTGGCAATATGGTTCAAGCTAATTCAGTTGCTGATGCTGTTAAAGCTACATTTAACATTCCTGTCTGGCAAACTGGGTTGGCAATCACTCTATTAACTGCTGCTGTTATTTTAGGTGGATTAAATCGAATTGCATCTGTTGCTTCTACGCTTGTCCCAGCTATGGCATTTGCTTACATTACAGGGGCTTTATTGGTGATTTTTAATTATTTAGATCAAGTACCAGATGCCTTATATTTAATAGTCAGCAGTGCTTTTACCGAAACAGCAGCCATAGGTGGTTTTACTGGTGCAGCTGTTTGGGCTGCTATTCGTTTTGGGATTGCCAGAGGTGTTTTTTCAAATGAAGCGGGCCTTGGAAGCGCCCCAATTGCCCATGCAGCCGCTAAAACCACATCTCCCGTTCAACAAGGTATGATCGCAATGTTAGGTACATTTATTGATACCATCATTATCTGTACCATGACTGCATTAGTCATTATTTTAACGGGGGCATGGTCCAGTGGAGAAACAGGTGCAGCTTTATCAACATTAGCATTTAATACCGCAATTCCTGAGTGGGGTGGTTATATCATTGTCTTTGGCCTAATGGTCTTTGCCTTCACCACAATATTAGGCTGGAGTTATTATGGAGAGAGATGCGCAGAGTTTCTGTTTGGTGTAAAAGCAATCAAGCCTTATCGCTTTTTATGGTTGTGTGCAATACCCGTTGGTGCAATGGGCAAACTTGGAATTATCTGGCTATTAGCTGATGTCCTGAATGGCCTAATGGTTATACCAAACTTGATTGCTCTTGGCTTATTAAGCCCAGTTATTTTTAAAATAACAAAAAACTATTTACAATCATAAATTATACTTCGCGCAGCCATGGATGCGGATTTCTATCGGTCAATTTTTACCGGTAGACTGCGTTGTTAAAATGATTGCGATTCTTGCTATCGACAAAAATCAACTCGCTATATATATAAAACCCCGCATCTGTGACCGCGCGAAGTATAGAAAGAACCGCTACTTTTATTTAACTAAACTTAATAACACTCCTGCTGCAACAGCAGAGCCAATAACTCCTGCTACATTTGGCCCCATCGCATGCATTAGAAGAAAGTTATGGGGGTTACTCTCTAGCCCCACTTTATTTGCCACCCGTGCAGCCATAGGCACTGCAGAAACACCTGCCGCTCCAATAAGAGGGTTAATCGGAGTTTTACTAAATTTATTCATCACTTTTGCCATTAAAACACCACAGGCTGTCCCGATACAAAAAGCAATTGCCCCGAGGGCTAAAATGCCTAATGTCTCAGTTTTAAGAAAAGCCTCAGCACTTAGTTTTGATCCAACAGCCAAGCCTAAAAAGATAGTAACAATATTGATGAGTTCGTTTTGAGCCGTTTTGCTTAATCGATCTACCACACCACAAGCATTCATTAGATTCCCTAAACAAAACATGCCAACTAACGGTGCTGCAGAAGGGAGCAGAAGAGCACAAAGCACTAAAAGCATGAGTGGGAAAATTATTTTTTCAGTGTTACTAACAACACGAAGTTGTTGCATTTCTATTTTTCGTTCTGCTTCGGTTGTTAATGCTCGCATGATTGGCGGCTGAATTAATGGAACCAAAGCCATATATGAATAAGCAGCAACCGCAATTGCACCTAATAATTCTGGTGCTAATTTTGAGGCAACATAAATTGCCGTAGGCCCATCGGCACCACCAATAATAGCGATGGCTGCAGCATCCTTTAATGAGAATTCCATACCTGGAATAAAATTAAGTGCTAATGCTCCCAAAAGAGTGGAAAAAATACCAAATTGAGCCGCTGCACCTAAAAATAAAGTCTTCGGGTTGGCAAGCATAGGCCCAAAATCAGTCATGGCTCCTACACCCATAAAAATAAGCAAAGGAAAAACACCCGTTTTAATTCCAAGATATAAATAATATAAAATGCCGCCTGGTTCAGCTATACCAGCAATGGGAATATTACTTAAAATAGCACCAAAACCGATAGGTAATAATAATAACGGCTCAAAACCTTTCTTAATAGCAAGGTAAACTAATAAGAAACCAACCAGCATCATAAAAACTTGCGCGCCAGTAAAATTATAAAAGCCTGTACTTTCCCATAGGGAGATAAGATTATCCATAAACTGTCTTTATTTATTCAGGAATAATAGCTAGAAGCATTCGCATAAAATTGATATTTTTATCATCATTCATCTATATATTCCATCCATCTATAAAGTTATCACTGTTTCACCAACTGCAACAGCATCACCCTCTTTCACATTAACTGTACTAACAGTGCCTGAAATTTTAGAGCGCACTTCTGTTTCCATTTTCATCGCTTCCATAATCAATACAACATCACCTTTAGTAACATGAGCGCCTTGAGTTACATTTATCTTCAAAATAGTTCCAGCCATAGGTGATTCTATTATTTCTCCACTACTTTCTATAGCTGATGCCCCCGCACTATCACCTGCTTGCTGAATACTAATATTTGAGCCACCGGGACCAACCGCTACATTGTAACTTCTTCCATCTACATTAACTGAATACGTTTCAACAGGAGTATCTGTCTTTGCCGATTGCACATTTGCAGAAGTGGCAGCTTCTAATTCTGGGTTAGGTGCGGGCTCAAAAGCGTCAGGGTTGCCGCGATTAGCAATAAATTTCCAGCCAACTAAAGCGAAAAGTCCATTAATCAAGGCGTCTTCTTCTACATTTTTAGCAAGTGTTACGCCCTCTTCTTTGGCTTTTTCTTTCACTTCAGTAATTAATTTATCCATTTCAGGCTCAAGCAGATCCGCAGGTCTACAAGTAATTACTTCTGATCCGTTCAACGCACGAGCTTGCAATTCCTTATTTAATCCCGCTGGAGCTGCTCCATATTCCCCTTTTAATACACCTGCTGTTTCCTTTGTAATGGTTTTATAACGCTCACCAGCAATAACATTCAGTACCGCTTGCGTTCCAACAATTTGTGAAGTCGGTGTCACTAAAGGAATAAACCCTAAGTCTTCTCTTACCTTAGGAATTTCTTTTAATACTTCGTCGAATTTATCTTCAGCACCTTGTTCTTTAAGCTGGCTTTCCATGTTAGTCAGCATGCCACCCGGAACTTGTGAAATCAAAATCCTACTATCAACACCTTTTAAGCTCCCTTCATACTGGGCATATTTTTTTCTTACACCTCTAAAATAATGTGCTATTTCTTCTAGTTTAACTAAATTTAAACCAGTATTACGACTTTGTCCTTCTAAACTAGCAACAATCGTTTCTGTAGGACTATGTCCATAAGTCATGCTTAATGAAGATATTGCTGTATCAACATTATCAATTCCTGCCTCTATTGCTTTAATAAGTGTAGCAACACTCAAACCCGTCGTTGCATGACAATGCATATGGATAGGAATATTAGTTGATTGTTTTAATTTAGTGACTAATTCAAAAGCGTCATAAGGCTTTAATAACCCAGCCATATCTTTAATACAAATTGAGTGCGCACCCAAATCTTCTATTTGCTTACCCTGCACCACCCATTTATCTATCGTATGAAATTGGCTAGTGGTATAAGAGATAGTTCCTTGAGCATGAGCATCAGTATTCAATACTGCTTTAACAGCTTGTTTGATATTCCGCATATCGTTCATTGCATCAAAAATACGGAATACATCCATACCATTAACAACACAACGCTCTACAAATTTATCTACCACATCATCTGCATAATGTCTGTAACCTAAAATATTCTGGCCACGAAGTAGCATTTGTTGTGGTGTTTTAGGCATAGCAGCTTTTAACAGGCGCAGTCTCTCCCAAGGATCTTCACCTAAATACCGAATGCAGGCATCAAATGTCGCACCACCCCAAGATTCAATAGACCAATAACCAATTTGATCTAATTTTTCACAAATGGGTAACATATCTTCAATACGCATACGAGTCGCCAATATTGACTGATGCGCATCTCGCAACACAACTTCTGTTATGCCTAAAGGTTTGTTAAGCTCTGCCATGATTTCTCCTGATGACCTTGTTGGGTCAGTCTTATATTAAGCCCACTTTGTAAGTTTGCTTTAAGTATCCTGATTTAGATTATTTATACTTACTGCGATATTGATGTACCGCAGCACTGATAGCAGCAATTATGCCTGTATCTGTATGACTAGTTGATGCTGAAATGGGCGAAGCATCTAGCATAGGGTCTTCAGGGAAAAAACGTTGTATCACTGAAGTCATGATGTTTACCATAACTATCAGTAAAGCTAAAAATGCAAAGACAATCCCCATCCCTATTAGCATCAGCTCAACACCTGAATTCATCATTTCATTCATGCTTATTTCCTATTGAACCAATTAACTGGCGCATTATATCATAATTTTATTGTCTGATTTCTCCAAGCAAAATCTACATTTTATGGTTTTAACTTTCCAGAAAATAGTCTCAAGAGTAAAATAAAACACCTACAAATAGAGGTACAATAATGTCAGAAAAAAAGGACCACGAACAAGATTGGAAAAAGAAACTCACACCAGAACAATACGATATATGTAGAAATAAAGGAACTGAACCTCCCTTCACAGGGGAGTACACAGATTGTAAAAAGCAAGGCGTTTATCACTGCATATGCTGTGGAAATACTCTTTTTGATTCAACAACAAAATTTGATTCAGGCTCTGGCTGGCCAAGTTTTTGGAATGCTATTGATAAAGATAACATCAATCAAATTGTCGATATAAGTCATAGTATGAAAAGAACAGAGGTAACTTGTAAAGCCTGCGATTCCCACTTAGGCCACGTATTTGAAGATGGACCTCAACCAACAGGTCTACGCTATTGCATCAATTCTGCTTCCCTTGAGTTAAAAGAAACGTCATGAACGAAAAACAAGTAATTGAAGATTTATTAGACTTTATTGACCACAGCCCCAGCCCTTATCATGCTGTAAAAAACCTAGAAAACCAATTAATTAATAATAACTTTGCAAAACTAGATGAAAAGCAACAATGGACATTGAACAGAGGAGGGCGGCATTACGTTATTAGGGATGACTCTTCAATCATTTTTTTTATTGCTGGAGAAAAACCTTTATCAGACTCTGGCTATAAAATTTTAGGCGCTCATACTGACTCTCCAGGTTTAAAAATTAAACCTAACCCTGTCATTAATACTGAAGGCTTACTAAGGTTAGGCGTTGAAATTTATGGTGGACCAATCTTAGCCACCTTTACTGATAGAGATTTAAGTTTAGCGGGGCGATTTAGTTATAAAACATCAGAACAACAAATTGATAGCCAACTGGTGCAGTTTGAACAACCATTATTGCGTTTACCCAATCTTGCCATTCATATGAACAGAACAGTCAATGAGGAAGGACTAAAACTACACAAACAAAATGAATTAGCCTTAATTATTTCTACAGCAATTGAATCACAACTCCCTCAAAAATATTTAACTCAGTTACTAGAACAAGCTTCTGGCATTAAAGCAGACGATATTCTATCTTGGGAGTTAAATATCTACGACACTCAAAAAGGTTCATTTTGGGGAGACAAACAACAGTTTTATGCCAACAGTCAGCTTGATAATTTAGCATCATGCCATGCTGGAGCACAGGCTTTATTAAATAATTCTGCTTTAAAATCCGGTAACACTACTCTCTGCGCTTTTTTTGATCATGAAGAAATTGGCAGTGAAAGCACAAAAGGTGCTAATGGCAGCTTCTTACCCGATATTCTTGAACGTATTGCTCTAGCATTAGAGCTAAATAAAGAAGATTATCAACGCGCCCTAGCCAATAGTTTTATGATCAGTGCTGATATGGCTCATGCTTATCAGCCGAATTTCCCCGCCGCCTACGAGCCAGAGCATAAAGTGATGGTCAACAAAGGGCCCGTTATTAAAACAAATGCCAACCACCGATATTCATCAGAATGTATTTCAGAGGCCATGTTTATCAATTGGTGTGAGCAGACTAAAACACCCTATCAAAAATATTCACATCGTACGGATATTCCGTGCGGGAGCACAATTGGCCCAATGACTTCGGCAAAATTAGGCATAAGAACGATAGATGTAGGAAACCCAATGTGGGCAATGCATAGCATCAGGGAAAGTGCAGGGGTGGAAGACCATCGACATATGATTAATGTGATCAGCCATTTTTTCTCAACCGATTGAAGCACCATTGAAAAACCTACTTCCTTTCGACGGTGAGCTTTTATTAATAAAAAATTTTTACCAAACAGTAGATGCCTCAGATTTATTTAATACACTATTAAATAATCTGGCATGGCAAGAAGAGAAAATTTTTCTTTATGGTCGATGGGTAAAAGTCCCTCGACTCATGTGCTGGTATGGTAACAAAGGTGCTAACTATCAATATTCTGGTGTAATTCACCACCCTTTGCCTTGGTCTACACCTCTATTAGAAATAAAACAGAAAATCCAGGCTAG
Organism: uncultured Methylomarinum sp.; assembly: GCA_964654345.1. Lineage (GTDB taxonomy): Bacteria > Pseudomonadota > Gammaproteobacteria > Methylococcales > Methylomonadaceae > QPIN01. The sequence goes on along the minus strand of CAZZIX010000063.1, from coordinate 337 downwards.
CCATAAACATTCCTTCAATACGGTAATGGGTAATCTTTACCGTAATGGCTCTGACTCTATGGGATGCCATGCAGATGATGAGAAAGAACTGGGTAAAAATCCAACCATTGCTTCATTGAGCTTAGGCGAAGAACGTTTACTAAGATTCAGACACAGCAAATACAAAGAAATTATAGATGTTATTTTAGGTCATGGTGATTTACTATTTATGAGCGGAGTAATACAACATCATTGGAAACATGAGCTACCTAAAACAAAAAAGAACAAGCTGGAACGAATTAATTTAACTTTTCGGCAAATCATTTACTAAACCAGCAGCATTAACCCATTCAAGAAA
>CAZZIX010000062.1:7763-11955 GCA_964654345.1 uncultured Methylomarinum sp. | reverse complement strand
CCTGAGGCAATAACTAATGTTTTAAGTTTCGTTAGACCTAACATAATGACGGCTTCGTCAATGGAGTCTATTTTTTTTGGCAGACCAAAGTGGGCTGAGTTTACTAATTTTAATACTTTTAATGAAATGACTTGTTCCTTTTCAACATTTTTGGCAATATCATTAAAATGGGTGTTTGGGTCATTTAATTGAGCAATTAAAGTTCTCACTACTTCGGGAACTTGAGGTACTTTATGGATTTGTTTAAAGAGTTGCTCTATTTGTAACTTCATTTGAGTGACTATTAAGTTCTAGTTAGGGTTTGCATATGGAATAAGTTTTATGCAGGTTTATTAATTTACTGTTAGGTTTAAACTAGAAGCGATAAGGTTTTCTGCATCTTTCGGATCAATAGCAACATTTAATAAAAATACTCTATCTGATGCTATTTCTTTAGTTGATAAATGTTTGGCAATTGCTTGTGCTCTGGCAACAGCAAGTTTTTCTAACCGTTGAGTATTAGGCTTAATTAGTGATGCCATTTTACTTTGAGCCACCTCATAAAAATCATCCTCAGAGTCAATAAGGCGAGGCGTGCCAAACAAAGAGCGGTCTGCTTTTGTGGGAAATTTATTGATATACAAATCAGCAAGTAAGCGTTGGTTTTCTTCTTTTGAGTATTTTAGATGTTCCGGTAAAACTGTTTTTTCGCTTTCTTTGCTTAATTCTTCAGCTCGCATTTTTAAGAGTTTTTTATCAAGTGCTTCTGCTTGGAGATGGGGCCAGTCTTCTTTTGAAAAAGCAGCACCTTTAATTTCAAGTTTTAATGCTGGGCGGTCGGCAAGGGCAGTTGATAAACTATCTAATTTTTCTTTTTGTTTGTCATCTAGTAACGATTCACCAGGTGAAAATGTGATTTTACTTATATCTTCATCACTCCCAATTAAAGATGAAACGGCATTAAAAGGAGATGAAATAATTTTAGTTAATACATTGACCAGCGTATCGAAAATGAGTCCAGATACACTAAACTGAGGATCATCAAGGCTACCTGTAATAGGCATATCAAGTTTTATTTTTCCATCAGCATCGGCTAATAACGCGATCGCTAAGTCTAAAGGCAAAGAGACTGCATCTGGGTTCTCTACCGAATCACCTAAAACTAGTTGATCAATTAAAAGGTTGTTAGATGCGGTTAGTTTTTTATTCTGGATATTATATTTTAAGCTTAAGGACATATTGCCTTTTTCAATTTTACGACCAGCAAATTCGGCCATATAAGGCGTCATTAACGGTAACGGCATACTTTTAAAATCAAGTGTTACATCAGAATTTCCTAGCTCAGGGCTAATAGTCCCTTTAATATCCACAGGTGCCAAATTAGAGACTTTCCCCGTTAAACCAACTTTTATAACTGCATTTTTATCGGATGAAATTCCTGTTACAGAACCTTTTAATTTATTGATATGTGCAGAAAATGGCAAAATAAGAGACATATCTGAAAAATCAGAAACACTATCAGTTAAAGTAAAGCGTGCAATTTTAAACGTGGGTTTAACTTCATCTTTATTAGCAGGTTTGGCTTGTTCATTTTTTGTGGGTTCTTTTTTCTCTTTATTAACAAGAATATCAGTTATATTAATACTTTTGTTTTTTCTTATCAAAACACGAGAGTAGAGCTTGTTTATTTTTACAGAATCAATCAGGTAGCTATTTGCCGCTAGATCAACATCTATTTTTTCTATATTTAGTTTGTTCCATTTCAGAAAGTCTTTATTTGAAACTTGATCTCTGGTCACAAATTCTGTGATATAACTATCGCCTGTAAATTTTAGTCCAAAAGGTTTATTTTCTTCCTGAAGCATGGATAGGTTGGCATTAACATTAAACAATCCTGAAATTAGGTCTAGGCGTGCAACAGTATTTAAATAAGGCTGAAAATCCTTTAGAGCAATGCTATTAGCATTGATTTTCATATCGCTTGAAAATGGGGCTGAGACTAAAGATCCATCAATATTTAATGTACCCGCGTTATTTATTTTCACACCTAGCTTAAATGGAAGTTTTGCACCTGGCTTATTACTTAATTCTGTAGCACTAAGATTAATAGAGCTTAAATCAATTATTGCAGGCGTTGGTGCTAATGATTTATCAGTAAAATTAAAAGCAAAATTATTCATTTCAAGAAGATTTAGTTTGACGTTCCAAGGCGTTTCTTCTTTTTCAGTAACTGCTGTTTTTTGTGTTGATTGGTTTTCTTTAGAATTTGAGTTAAAAAGAGTTTGATAATTGATGGTACCTTCAGAATTTAGCCACGCTTTAAACTGAGCATCAGTAGAAGATACTTTATTTATGACGATATCTTTTTTAAGTAAATCCATGGTGATCCCTGATATTTTGAAATTAGGGATATTAATCAGTGAGTCGGTTTTTCCTTTTTCAGAAATTTGTAATTCATTTATGTCAAGATGAGCATCTTTGATGAGAAATTGTAGACCTTTTTTTGTATCGTTTAATTGATAGTCAATTTCTACGACTTCTGATCCTTTTAAAATTTCAAAATTAACAGAATCTTGCAAAAAAAGCTCCCAAACTTTTTTGAAATTAACTTTATGCAGTTTTATTTTTCCAATTGAGTTTAATGGTGTTAATACTAAATCTCCCTTCCAGTTAAGTTCACCACCGGATGCTAAGGCTAATGTAAACTCCATTTGGGATTGATCGTTAACTTTGGTGGAAAATTGATCCAGAGTTAAATCTAGAGGGTAGATGGTTTCTTTTTGGGGGTGAGAATAAAAATCATCTTCCCAGCTTAATTTAGCCTTAGAAATAACTGTTTTTACGATGATGATGGGAAAAGGACTATCATCTTTTTCCTCTTTATTTTCTGGTTCTTCAGTGTTTAGCAGGTCGGTAAAATTAAAATCACCTTTCTTATATCGTTGTATTAATGTGCTGGGTTGATCAAGACTTATTTGATCTAGCGTTAAAGTTAAATTTCCTATTGATTTTAAAAATGCCACATTGACATTCAATTTTTTGAAACTGAAAAAACTGCTTTTATCAAGGTTTTTAAGATCAAAGTCATGAAGATTAAGTTCCAATGAAAAAGGATTAAACTCAATATCTTTAATTTGAGCTACTCGGTTCAGTTGTTCATTTGCTATTTTAGGTATTTGATTTTTTAAAACGGCAGGAATTATCAGAAACCCTATTAGTGAATAGATAACTAATGCTACTGTAATATAAAGCAATACCGTTTTAGTTTTTGCTGAAACGATTAACTCTTTCATTTTTATCTCTCATGAATATAGAGGTAGATGAAGTATTTTTCTACCATTAAATCCTCACTCCTAAGTGAAGTTTTGTTAGATTATTACATTTTCTAAGGAGTTATGGGGCTAATTAAGAAACTTATCTCTATGTATATTGTACCTGAGTACAATATACATAGAGATAAGTTTTACTTTAAGCTATAGGTTTGAGGATTTAATGAATTATGCGCCAAGTTTCAGGAGCTTTTTTAAGCTCTTGCTCCTTAACGTAATTTTTCTAGGTTAATACATTGGAAAGTGATTTTTATGAAACAACCCCTTATTTGTTCAAATGATTTGTTAAGAAGGCAGGGAGAAAAAGATCGAAGAACTTTAAGTTTTAAGTCTTTTTTTAGTTCTTTCAGTATAGGACGGCGAATTAATGCAAGAAGAACACAGGAACTAAAACAAGGTTATTATACTGATAGGTATGAAAAATGGGTTAGCTGGAGTGCAATTGCCATTGTATTATTGAGTACATTAGATGGTTTTTTTACATTGAATATACTTGAAAAGGGAGGGACTGAAGTTAACCCTCTTATGCAAGCTTTGCTTGAATATGATACTCAAGTTTTTCTGTTAAGTAAGCTAGTGATTACTGTCACTTGCGTACTATTTTGTCTTGTGCATATTAATTTTCACATGTTCAGAGTTCTTTCAATGAAAATAATGATTAAAAGTATTTTAGCTATTTATCTTGCTTTGATTGGGTATGAAATATTCTTATTGGTAATAATATAGCTACCTTTTTCATGATCTTTACTGTGAAGAGGCTCACTCCTAAGTTAAGAAAGGATAGGAAAAACAATCTTTCCTACCCATTCTTAAAAACGTATAACTTATAAAGTTATTTTTTATTTAGTTAAAACTTTGAAAAGCACTCTACGGTTGTGAGCACG
>CAZZIX010000062.1:1318-7663 GCA_964654345.1 uncultured Methylomarinum sp. | reverse complement strand
GCAATTGCATTTTTAGGTGTATCAGGACACTTATCTATCTCATCAGGGACATCATCTCCATCAGAATTAATAAGAGGTGCTGGTGCAGGTGGAGTAACTTGGTTAAAAAAGACATTTTTCACAAAACCAGCCATGCCATCTGTTGTTGCTAGTTCGCTTACTGTTGCAGAATAGCCACAACCCGATATTCCAGAGAGTTCCTCTAATGCAGCTTGGCCGTCACTTTCAGCTTCGTTACCGACCCAGATAGTGGAGATACATAATTTATCACCATATTGGTCTTTAAGCGCTTGAACTGATGCGTCGGGTGCTCCATCATAATTATGCCCATCACTTAATAGAATGAGTGCAATATTTCCAGGGGCTGAAGACAGGTCAGCGCTTGCTGCATTAAATGCTCTATCTATAGGTGTTCCACCACCTGAACATTCAAGTGTAGAAATAGCGTTTGTAAATGATGCTGAAGAATAACTCTGAACGGGTTGGTTCAGTTTTGTAAATCCCCACGAAACACAAGGCCCATAGCCAAAACTACGTAAACCTGAAGAGAGAGTGATATTAGGGATGGATTTGTTCATTCGAGCTAATAATTCTCTCTCTACAGAAAACTTAGTCGGTTCAGATTGCCCTGGAAACCCTTCCCCTAAGTATGTTTCACTCATTGAAGAGGAGGAGTCATTAATAACAAAGAAAGTATCCGTTTTTTGTTGTAGATAACCTTCATTCATCAGAGCATTCAAATCAGTAGTCTGATACGGTTGAAAGGTGCTGATGGGGGTGGTTCCACAGCCAGATAAAGCAAAGCTTGCTATTGTTGTAGTGAGGAGTAGTTTTTTCATAAGTATGTTTTTTATTTATGTGGAAGGAGGTTTTCGTTATAAATATTAAAAATTACAGACTATTTATAATAATATCATTTATGAGACTAATCAAATTATTGTTGTTTTTTTTCCAATAGATAAATAAATAATTTGAGTTTGTTTATTAGGTAATTTTGATTTTCTGGCCTGTTTTTATTGATTTCAGTGTGGCATTAATGACTTGACAATTAAGCTTCGCATCATCTAAAGATAAAGCAGGTTTAATGGAGTTTAATACGCAATGGCTAAAATGCTCTACTTCTAGACGAAAGTGATTGGCTAGAGCTAATGTTTCTTGGCATTGTTGTCCTGATTCAGTCCACCATGAGATAACTGGGGTTTCTTCTTGTTTTGCCCAAACATTATGGCATTTTAACCCACCTTTAGTCCCAATAACTTCATATTCAGCACGTCTGGCGTGTTCAAATCCGAAATCAAAATGGGCGTATTTACCTTCACCAAAGTCAATAATTCCATTACAACTAATATCTGCTCCTGTGTCGATATGTTTAGCCATTGCTGACACTGAAATTGGTAAATCATTATAAAAAGGAAGGCGGGCAGCATGTATAGCATAGCAACCTATATCCCACATAGCTCCACCGCCATTTTCTATATTATTCTCGATACGGTATAAACGAGCGGGTTGCATCATATAAGAAAAGCAAGATTTAACAGAGCGAACATCACCAATTAAACCAGAATCAATAATTTCTTTAACTCGGCTATGCTGAGGGTGGAATCGGTACATAAAGCCTTCCATAACATTAACGTTTTTCTCAAGTGCAGCCGTTTTTATTGCATCTATATCGCTAGTATTTAATGCCATAGGTTTTTCACACAAAACATGTTTGCCTTTGTTTATTGCCCGTAAAACCCATTCAGCATGTTCTTTGTTGGCTAAGGGAATGTAAACTGCTTGAATATTTTTATCACTCAAGAGCTCATCAGGTGAGTTGTAGATTGTTACATCTTTTTCTTGAGGAGCATATTTAGCTAAGGTCTGGGCTGCTGCTCCAGCGCGTCTACTGGAAATTGCTATGAGATCACTGTTTTCTGCATTAGAAATAGCAGGCATTAGTTGCTGGTTAATTCTAGCTGCACCTAAAATTCCCCAGCGAAGTTTTATGTTGTTCATGGTTTTCTCCCAATGAATGAAACTACTCTTATGATTGAATTGATTAAGGTTCTTAAATCTTCGGGGTTAATGACATAGGGTGGCATAATATAGATTAAATTATTAAAAGGGCGTATCCATACTCCAGCTGCTACAAATAAGGGTTGAATCTTTTTGATATCAATAGGTTTGTGTAGTTCCACGACTCCAATAGCACCAATTACTCGAACATCTTTAACTGGAGGGTATGCCAGGCAAGGCTCAAGACCTTCTTTTAAAGTGGTTTCTATAAACGCTACTCTTTTTTTCCAGGGAGATTTTAATAGTAATTTTAAACTACTAATGCCTGCAACACAGGCTAAAGGATTTGCCATAAAGGTTGGACCATGCATAAATAAGCCAGGCTCGCCTTTGCTTATTACTTGTGCAATATGCTGAGTTGTAAGGGTTGCTGCCAAGGTTAAGTAGCCTCCTGTTAAGGCTTTGCCGACGCACATAATATCTGGTTCAATCGAAGCATGCTCACAGGCGAACATTTTTCCAGTACGACCAAAACCTGTAGCAATTTCATCAAGAATTAATAATACATCATACTGATTACAAAGTTCGCGGACTTGCTGTAAATATTCGGGGGAATAAATATGCATTCCTCCTGCACTTTGTACAATGGGTTCAAGGATAACGGCTGCAATATTTGGGTGATGGTTAATTAATTGTGTTTTAAAGGAAATAATATCTGATTCTAAACAAGGTTGATTAAATTTACAGGAAGGTGCATCGGCAAAAAATTGTTGAATTAGCATTTCGGAGAATAGTTTGTGCATCCCATTTTCAGGATCACTGACAGACATAGCACCGAAGGTGTCACCATGATAGCCATGGCGAATTGTTAATATTTTTTGTTTTTTATGGTATTTTTTTGATTGCCAATACTGAATTGCCATTTTTAAAGCGGCTTCAACAGCAACTGAGCCAGAATCAACAAAAAATACAGTTTTTAAAGATTTTGGCGTTAGCTCAATTAATTGGCTTGCTAAGTCAATTGCAGGTTGGTGAGTTAAGCCTCCAAACATAATATGTGACATATCTTGTAATTGGTTACTTAGTGCTTGATTCATTCCCTGATGATTGTAACCATGAATTGCACTCCACCAAGATGACATACCATCAATAAGTTCAGTTCCATCAAAAAGCTTAATGCGAACACCCTTGGCTGATTTGACTAAATACATAGGAGAGTCTGCCCCTATAGCACTATAAGGGTGCCATACGCATTCACGGTCCAGTTCAAGAAGTCGTGAAAAGTGTGTCATGATTTTTTTATTTATTGTTCATTACTGAAAATTTGAATTTATTTTACATTACATCAATGAAATAAAGAGTTTTTGTTTATCAAAAATATAATTATTTTGATTAATCTTTGATTTTTTTTCGGAGAGTCTTTGTTTAATTTGAGACCAAAAAAAGGTGTTATCAGTATTCAAGATGCGGATGCTGTGTGGTATAGTTAGAACTTATTTACGGCTTTTCAGTTAAAAATAGTAAGTTAATTTTTTACTATTTGTTAATTTAAACCGGAATAAATCAGTTGAGCACAGAGTTTGTGGAAAATCTAAAAATAGCTCGAAGTTGATAATGAACATAATCTTTCATTTAAGTGTTATTTTGCAGGATTTTTCGTTCGTTTTTTTACTTAGCTATGAAATGAAGAGATTTCATCTATACTGTTGAAAAACTTGATTGAAAAATTAACAGGTTACATTCGAATATGGCGTTGAACTGACTTTATTGTAGGGTTAAAGAGAAGTTCGTATTGAATGCGTTTATTTTTATGTAATGAGACTAATCTTGCTATTTATACTATGTTATGAAAATCAACAAGATAATTTGTTTACATTTAGGCTCTGTTTGATGAATAGTAATAATGTTTTAATTCAATACCTCAGTTTTGGGTTTATAGGAAATGTTTTCCATTTTTTAATTGGTTTTACTAAATTGGCTGTTGTTTTTTATTTTGTTGGTGGCGAAGTATATGCTGATCTTAATACAATGCCTCCTTTCGCAATACAGAAAGAAAACCCGGCTCCAAATCAAAAGAAAATTGAAAATTTGCTTGTAAAAGCACGGCAAGCTTTCAAGAAAAATCGTTTTACGGTACCAAAAAACGATAATACGGTTTATTTTCTTGAGAAAATACTGTCATTATCTCCCAAAGATAAAAATGCTTTAGGTCTTTTTTCTGAAGTTTATGAAACTTATATTGCATTAGCGTATAAAAGACTTGTCAATAATGATATTAAAATGGCGCAAAAATATCATAAAAAGGCAGAAGAAATTTCTCATAGGCGGAATATTAATATCAATTTAAAAATATTAACAGATCTACAGAGTGCAATTATTAAAAAGCGGTCAAAATTAAAGGCGACCTTAATAAATAATCGTGTTGGAAAACAAGAGCTAGCTAAAAGAGACTTAGCAATAAGAATAGAGCAAAAAAAGCAAATGATGAACGATTTAGTAGATTTTCAGAAAGAAATTGCTGAAGGGTGGACAGAGTTGGATCAGTTTGATTCGGAACTGAAAATAAAAGAGACACAAAAAGCTGAAATGAAGAGTAAAGAAAAAGCCTTTTCTATTGTTGAGGATAAAGCAATTCAATTAGAGGCTCCTACACCTTTGAGTCCATTTTTGAGTCCACCTTGAGTGACAATGAAAATTTGGAATAGGATTGAATGAATTTGCAAAAATAGAACTATTAACAATAGAGTGTGTCAGATATACTTCACGCGGTCATGGCTGTAAATTCTGTTGGTCGATTTTTTCCCGATAGGCTGCGTTGCTAAAATGGTTGAATAGTTACTTTGAGCTCATTTCAGCGCTTTTATTTCGAAAGAAGTTAACTAGCTATAAATTCCGCATGCTTGATTGCGCGTAGTATATTCTATAATAACCGAGTGGTATAATGATTGGTAAAGTAAGTGAAAAAACAGAACTTGAATCTATAAATATTATGTTAGAAATTGAACGTAGCTGAGTTTTTATGGAGATAAATCAGTTGGAAGCTGAATCAGATCAGTTTGCCATGAATTTTGAAATAAAGGAATTAGACCCTTATCTTGAAGAGTTTGAAATAATCTTGCCGGATCTGCCAATAACACCATTTACTCAGTTTCGTGTTTTGGTCAAAGCAAGTGGTTCAGATTTACCTTGTGATGGCAAGTGGTTTAGGATTTCAGTAGCTGGACTGGAACTATCTGATGCAACAATAATATCGCAACCGCAAGGAAAAACAATTGGTTTTGGAATGACAGGGGAATGGTCTGTTGAATTGCAAGCACCGATGGATGTGGGTGAATACTGGTTACATACTTCTATGGAATCGGTTGAAACTGACCGAGCAATTGTTAAAACCCCATTCAGGGTAGAGCATAATTCTGATAGTAAAACAACTCCTCTTTTACTGAGTCCATTATTTTTTTCGGTAACAGTTCTAGGAGCAGTACTTGGTATCACTTGGCTGTTATTTTCTAATGAAATGAAAGTTGCCTACAAAGATTGGAGGGGATATGCGCTTAATGAATCGACTACATCTGCTCTTATTTTAAAAAGAGATGAAAATTTATTAAAAAGAGATAAAATTTCAAAAAGAGTTATAACGGATGGCAAAAAACAAACATTTGAACAATTAAAAACAAAAGCAACTATTGATGAGTTACTTGAGAAAAGTTTTAATGACATTAGCGTAACCAAACGGCAAAAAGCATGGAAGAAAGTTTCTCAATTTATTGATTCGCAAATTGATGTAAATAACCCTTATGTTCAAGAAATTCACCAAAAAAGAATTGAGCATAAATTACAGATGGAAAAATGGCTGGCATCAAATGAAAACCCTCAAGAATTACTTAAACGTCTGCTTGTACTGGCCTTTGTTGATGATGATGAGAATGCCCAGCGCTGGCTAGGGAATTATTATGCGTCTGAGAAAAATATAGCTAAGGATTTAGGTAAAACTTGGCGCTGGTATCAGCGAGCTGCAAACAAAGGAAGTGTTAAATCACAAAAATTATTAGATGAACTTGAGTTACAGGCGGATCAATTACTAAAGTCTTCAAATCCAGATGAGCGAATTAAAGGCTACGAAATTACAGAAGCGGTCGCTTCAGCAGGTGGTGTAAATGCACAATTATGGATGGGTTATCGCTATGAGTCGGGTGATGGAGTTTCAAAGAATTTAAATGTTGCCGCTAACTGGTATCGTAAAGCAGCTGAGCAGGGAAATTCTTTTGCAGGTAAAAAGCTTGAGAAGGTATTAAGTTTGATTGCTAAGGAACGCGTAAGAAATAACTAGAGCAATTTCCGTGCGAGCAA
>CAZZIX010000062.1:0-1218 GCA_964654345.1 uncultured Methylomarinum sp. | reverse complement strand
TTTTCCCTGATGGAGTTATTGTAAGCCTACACCTATACAGTCATTGATGAGTGTCATAATCCTAATAATCAAGTTGCGACCTTTTTAGGATATATGCACATAGCTTTTCAGCCTTTTTTTGTTAATGCTGTGGCAATGCATTTCATCCCAAAAAGTATACGACTACGGATTAGTTCAACAGTCTATGTGTTTTGTTTTGCTACTTCAGTCATTTTTATGATGCGCATTTATCCTTTTGAGTGGGCTGGTTTTTGTTTCGACAAAAAATATCAGTTTCTTCTTATGCCTGATATTAAATTTACAATGCCTTTTTGTGGGGGAGCAAATTTGCTCAACTTCAGGTGATTGGCATATAGCCTGGGAGATTCCTACTAGTGGTAGTTATGCTATGGCAAGTAGCTATATGTATGCTGTATTCTTGCTACCTCATGTTTTATGGGAGTTGGAAATTAGTGTTTTACCATTTGATTTCCGGCCCTTTATTATCTTATTTAACGACTAGTGATATGAATGAATGGGCCGCAGTATGGTGTCCATATTCCATTGGTTTGATATTATTAGTGATTAAAACACCTATTCGGAAATATTTGTATGTAAACAGTTGGTATGGTTTGAAGATTAAGGAAGAGGAGTAACTTAGGTTATCAAAAAATCAGCATTAATCGGTCAATTGAAGGTGTGCTGCTGAAGGGAATAGTTTGAAATATGAAGAATCAATTGTTTTCTAAGTATTCATTATCAGATGAGATTGTCTCTATTGTCAGAGGTGTTGCTGCTGATGTTATATATAAAAATATAATTACTGCAAAGAAGAGGAAAATCCCCGCTAAATTAAAAAACGTTTTTCTAGTCATTAGTTGATGCCTTTTTGATAAACTTGGTATAGGTTTGTTGTGGATTTCTAATCGTTGTTTTTTGTCTTGATTTTTTGGTGTTGCTCTAAAGTATGTACACTTTAAATATGCTATTACTATTTCCGATAAAAGAAATTAACTTGGAAAATTATAAGTGTTTTAATAGAGGTGCTCTTAAATATATTCCATATCTTGTTTTTTGTAAGGATACTGTTTTTTTTGTGATGAAACTGTGATAAGAGTCTCTTCAAGTCTTTTTATAAAGACTTAAAGGGTTTATGTCGCTTATTTGATTTTTTTCCTCTAAGTAGGCTTTGATGCTGGTTTAATAATAAGACGAACATTTTGTATTTTCGCCTGCTTA
>CAZZIX010000061.1:0-11956 GCA_964654345.1 uncultured Methylomarinum sp. | reverse complement strand
GGATTACGGGATGATTCCATCAAACCTTAAGCTATAACGTAATTCTATTGATTGAGTTGATTCAGTGTTCACTCCCCCTTGTGAGTCTATATATCTCCCCATCAAACTTAAATCATCATGTGAAAATAATCTTGCTCCTATTCCTGCTTCAACCAAAACACCTGTTCCTGCCCATGGTTCGGTAAAAAAGACTCCCGTGTTAAAATAATAATGAAATCTTTTTTCTACAAAGCCAAAAGGACGGAATTCACCATCATAAACTTTAAAGTTCATTCCTATTTCTTTGTAGCTATCACTTAAAACATTCTGTATGCTTCCATTTGTATTAACAATGGTTTGCATTTCAACCGGTAGTTGTTCAACTAAATCTGATTCACTTAAAATGCCGTGTAAATTTATATTTATTGCTGGATTGGCAAATTTTACTCTGTAACCTGCTGAGAAATCTGCCCCAAAACCAGCGCCTAAATATGTCCCAGATCTAGTCTTGTAGTTTCTACCATGGAGTTTTATTGAAAAATAATCTCTTTTTGTGAGCCCACCATTCAGTCCTAAAGTGATTCTATCCCTAGCTCCCATCAGTCTAAATGCAGCACTTTCTTCAGATAATTCGTTATATGCGGCTTCAATGTTAGCTGACCAGCCTTCCATTAGTTTGTAACTTAATCCTGTTTTTATACTATATAAATCGCTGTCTTCTCTTAATCCTGCATTCCCTTGTAACCATACTTTATGTCTAATACCTTTATAACCCCATTTTAAACCTAAATTATTTTCATTACGTTGATTAGGTTTTACTAATAGGTTTGTACTATTTGAGGAAAAGTTTAAGTATTTATAGTTGAGGAAATAACTATTTTGTCCATGTGTTAATGCGAATTCAGGACTAAAACTCTTTATATCAAGATTACTAATATTGTATGATTTACCTGTTAATGCAATACCATTAGGATTTCTGATACCTAAATCAGAGATTTGTCGTCTCAAGGTTAATAATTCATCTTCTTTTTGAGATTCATCTAAATAATTAGTTGCCGTTATTAATGCATCATGTTCTCTTCCTACGGTTCTGAGTCCTACAACTTGATTTGTGGGTGATAATTTATCCTTTTTTTGTAATAATTTATCAATAGCATGAATATCATTATCATATACAGCTAATGCCATATTTTGCCATGTAGGAACAGCAATACGTTTATGTAATGATTTTAATAAATATCGACGAGCTGAGCCCATTCTATTTTCAGCAATTAACCAGGTAATACGATACTCATCAAATAAAACTTGTTTTACTTTATTATTTTCGAGTTGTACCCATTTAAACCACTTTTCTGTAATATTTCTACCAAAAGTTTGGTGAACAACATTACCATACTGCCTTTTAAATTCAGCAAGATCAGGCTTCATTGGTGACAAATTAGCAACTAACTCGGGTCTAACTTGTGTCATAACATAATGCTTAATCTTAGTTGCTTTAGTCTTTTCTCCTGCATTATGTAAAGTTTCAGCATAGCCAAGTAATAATAAATAATCATCGGGCTTTTGATTAACAGCCTTTACATACCAAGGAACGGCACTTTTTGGCTCTCCTAGCCTAAGGTAGCTAGCGGCTATGGCTTCCCATAAGTCCGTATGATCTCTAGCAACTTTAATTGATTTTCTAACCATTTTTCGTAAACTTGAGTCAGAATCGTATTCAATCATATGCCAAAGCAAAGCTATTCTTGTACTAACTAGGCGCGGGTCTATAGCTAATGCTTTTAATAAATGCTTTTTGGTCTGCAAATGGTTTTTTGTTCGAATCGTAGTTCTGGCTTTAGCAGTCCAATAACGTGTACTACTTCCAAATAAATTACCCTGTTGGTCTGCTATAAGAATAAGTTCGTTAGTTTTTTCATATTTTTTTAGCCTTTCAGATAAATCAATTGCATCAAGTAAATAATTAGGCTGGTTAAGTTTATTCCAAACCTTAATCAATAAGCCTAAATGTTGCTCATTATCTTTCCCTTTATAACTTAATTGTAATAACCGGTTGATACCTTCCTGGTCTATTTCTCCATGACTTAAAAGATGATCATAAGCTTTTTCCGCTGCGTGTTCATGCCCTAGAAACCAAGAAATATCAGAATAAAAATTCCAGAAATCACTATCAGTTGATTTTATATCATTTGCAACTATTGACAGCTGTTTCCATGCAGTTGAATAATCCTCAGCCTTTATAAGCATTTCAATTTTTTTTCTGCTCGTTATCCAGGACGTTCCAAGGTTTTGCTCTGTCGCTTTTAAAATTTCATAAGCTTCACTATAATTTCCATTTAATTCTTCAATTGAAGCTAAATAGATTCTAGCTTGTTTGTGGGTAGGCCATTTTTTTATATATTGTTTAAGTTGTCGTTTGCCACTATCAAAATATCCCGTTTGTTTTAGGACTTCATATAAATCTTTTAACTCTCTATCAGATAATCTACGTTTGTTACTTAATATTTCGTAGTTTCTTGCAACTCTTGCGTGTTGAAAAAGATTTTTTCCAATTTTAATCGCATCTTTTAACTGATCTTCATCACCTGTTTTATGATAAACCTGCGTTAGTTGTTGCATTGATAGATAGGGAGCACCGTTCCACATTGCAATTTTAACCAGCTCTTTACGAGCTTTAATATTATCAGGCTCTAGGCTCGTTAGCTGGTTTGCATGTTGTAGCGCATTGTGTAAATCATTTAATGCTAATTCATACTGCACTAACTGAGCTAATAAAACTGGATCTTTAGGGTTTTGTTCTAATTGCTTTGAGCTAAATAGTTTGAATATTTTCTTATTTCCTAAACTACTGGCTAAACTAGTACCATATGCTAAGAAAGAGGGGGATAAAGATGAACTGTTTGTTAAAAGAAGCTCAGCCCATTGCAAACTATTTTGAGGGTCATTTGCAGCTAATTCACGGGTGAGTTGTTGATCTATTTTTTTTTCAGTAGTACCAAAATTAGTCAACAATAATCTTCCCCAGTCTCTACTATAAGTAGAATTTCCAGAAAAAGTTGCGATTTGAACAGCTTGCTGAAGTATTTGTTCTGATTGATTAAACTTAGTGACAGCTATTTTTGCTTTATTAAAAGCATCACCCATTAAATTCGCTGCAAGTAAAGCTTGTAACTCTTTTATAGCATAATACTCTGCATTTTTTTCAGCGTCTTCAGCGAACAGGTTTTGAATACCAAGTATTGCCCAGAATAAATTATTACTTACTTTATTTTTGCTTATTTTTTTATTATCAAAAACCTCTCCGATTTTTTGATAAATCTTAGCTGCTAATGCGGGTTCTGCTAAGCCATAACTCCAACTTGCTAAAATATCGAGTGATTCCACATCAGTAATATTTGGATAGAGACTAATTATTGAGATAATTATCTCGGATTTTTTTATTTTCTTTTTTGCATCACTAACCAGATTAAAATACTGTTTACGTTGAATTTCTATGGTTAAAAATTGAGCTTTATTACTTAATTTAGAATTAACTAGAAGAGGTTGTAATGCTGCTTCTGCTTCTGTTAATTTACCTAAAAATACTAAATTATGGGCTAGTTGTAATTTTAGTTTTTCATTTGCCGGATCATTTGCGACAAGTTCCTTCAAGTATTGTACAGCGGCTTGGTCGGTTGGTTTTTTTTTAAAACTAGTTAATAGCTTCCCCCCGGGAAATAAAACCAGTAAAACAATGATTACAATTAGGCCGAATAGAATTAATGAGCCGTTGGAAAATAGAGATGATTCATTATTATCCACAAATCACCTGTAATGCGCCCGTATCTTGGCCTTTAAATTTGAAAAAAGCAGCCAAATTTGTTGTATTTATTGCAGAAATAAGCTTCCCACTTTTAGTTTTTAAGCTACAGCTTTGATTGAAATTTGCTAAACTGAAAGTAACAGCTTGATGTCCTGTTAGTCTAAAATTAATTGAATTTTTGTTGTTTTTCCAATACCGAATACGCGAATTAGATTTAATAAGATAAGGGGAGGTAGTAGGTCGTTTGTTAAAACGTAAAGTTACCACATTATCTCCGTTCAGAGCTAGATAATGACCTTGTGATAATTTTCTATAGCCAATAACACCCTTTGAATTAACAATATCCAGTTGTTTAACTTGTTCTGTTATACGTAAAGTGTGTAAATTTTTTGCCTGATAAATTCTCCAGCCATTTTCAATCTGTTCGTATACTGCACTTCGAAATGCATGGATCCTAGGAATATATTCACTTAGCCACATGGGTAAAGTCTCTTGTTTCAATGTCCAGTCATAAACTCTATGTAAAGCCCTTAAAGACGCTTGACGCTCACCAGAATAAAAGTGGTAGTAAAGGCTTATGGGTTTTAAGCGTTTAGGTTGATCAGTTAATTTAAAGGTCTCAATAACACGTTGATAGCCATAAAAAGGACCAGTCCAATCATTAGTATAGACATTTTCATTTTGTATTGGGGCATAGGGCTGAAAAAAATCTCCTTTTGCTAATCCGCTAGCACTAATATTGGTGATTGAATTAATACCCTGTCGAATAATAGTATTGCCACCGTTCATATTTGCAATCTGCAATTTCTCAGTCCAGGCTAATGCTTCTTCATTAGGTAAGCTATCGCCTGACCATAAAAAAATTTTAGTGTTCTTTCCACGTGGTGCTAAATTTTTATCTATATAATCAATAGATCCTTTAATTTCACGTTCTGTATTAAATGAATAATCAGAAATAGGTAAATGATAATAACCATCTTCTGCTTTATAAGCTGTCTTATTAATCTCTGTATAAGTATGTCCTGGTTTAAGTACGTGTTTAGCTGAATTGTTTTTTTTTATAGTTGTATTGCCAGTATTCTTCACAGCCATAGACCAATTAAATGGATGGCTGTATGAGTGGCTTGCAATTTCAACATTGGATAATTTAAAGATGTTTCTGGCAATAGGTTGTAGTGTTTGGCTTAACTTAGGGTTGATTCCTTCTTTACCTATTTCTGCTTCGACAATTGAAACGGTATGGGGCAGGGGGGTTGGCTTGAGAAACTCCTCCAAAATTATTTCAGATGAGTAACGGTTGCCTGGTAATTGTGATTTATTATTGAAACCATCCCCATCAATATGGGAAGTTAGTATTCTATTTCCGTTCTCAGTTGTCGCATCAGGGACAGGGATGGTTTTTAAGTGCAGAGCTTCTTTTAAAAACTCAAAAGGGTTTATAATCCAGCGACTATATTCGTCATCGTCACCCAAAGCTGGAATATTTTGTAAAATATAAGGGTTTAGAGCTACACCACCCCATTCGCTAATAAAAACAGGGGTGATTTGTTTGTTTTTACTGCCATTAATTCTTAGCCATGGTTGCCCTTTTTTACTATTGATTAAAGGTAAGCCAACTTGTCTAAGGACTGGTTTTGCTTCAAACCCCAAATGCTTAGACAAGACTTCTAATTTTAATGGGGCGGTCAACTTTTGTTTTAAATAATCAAGGCCTAGAGACTTAGTTAATTGAATGTTTTGAAATAACGGGTAATGACCCATAAAGACGATGGGAAGTTTTTGCTGAACTTGTTCAAGCACCCATTCTGATAATGGCTGATCACGAGAAGAATTATTGCTTGATAGCCATGTTACTATTCCAGCATATCGTCCTTTTAGTAAATAATTAGGTAAGCCTTTGCTTATATCCCAATAATCAGGAATATAGCCTAAATATTCAAGAGGCATCGCTAAAAAGTGGTGTATCTTATGAGAAGAAAGTCTTGTTTCTTCTGAGTCATACAAAAACAATATTTTTCTTGGCACTAGTTTTTTACTTCCAACCCCCATGTAATCTAATGCAGGGGTACTGACCCAAGGTGTAAAACCCTCTTGACTGATTTGGGCTGCAATTGATTCAGCCTGTTCTCTTCTTTCTGGCGGTAGATAATCAAGAACAGTGATAGGTAGATTATAAACATCTCGTACTTGTTTTAATTTATTGGCTAACCACTGTTTGTCTTCTTTCGGTACAGGTCGATATTCATTTTTTTCTGGATTCCAACCTGCAAATAAAGATTCTGCAATCACTCCATCGGATAGATTTGCAACTTGATCCAAAATTTCAAAACCACGATTAAATAATAAATGAACATCTTTATATTGCTGCTTCATCGCCTTAATTAAGGTAATCATACCTTGCCGCTGTTTAAGTAGGTCCGGTTCAGTTTTTGCGAAGAGCTGATAACTATCCATGGTATCGAGAAAAAAGCCACGGTAACCTTGTTGCCAAAGCTTTTTCATTTGTTTTTTTAATAAAAATTGGTGCCATCCATTTGAGGTCATATCCATCACTGCACTATTCCACCCAGTATTAATACTTTTTTTCCATTCTTCCTTAATTTCCTTAGACCAAGTGCGAGTGGGGCCAACTTCACCTATGCTTAAATAAGCATAAACAATGACGCCTTGATTTTGCATAAAACGTAATTGTTCAGATGTAATATTATCTGGTTCTACGATGACACGCTCGTAGGTTGATAATAAATCTAAGGGTGGGTTAGTCGCATAATAAAAGGCAGTCGAAGGGCTTTCAGCAGCCTCTGCCTGTGACACTATTAAAGCGACAAGAAGAAAAAAATATTTTTGCATCATAATAGGGTTTTACTTACCTTTGCAGCATAAATGTCTCATATTCAAGACGCATTAATTTTTGATTTAAAATGATAAAGCCTATCATTGTTGTTAGAAGTACTGATATAGCAAATCCATACCCGTAATAAATGGGGCCTAAGTGTTGAGAAGTGATTGTTAATATCAAATTACATAGCGCAAAGAAAATAGTTAAATTTAAAATAATAATGCGTTTATCTAGGTAAAACAGCACATTAAATACACCCAATAAAACAACTTGTACTCCCACAGCGGCTACATCAATAGAAAATAACATTCGATAATTAGTCGATATTTTAAATAAGGGTAGAATATGGTCAGCAGCATAAATAACAATGAGTATTGTGACTGCTTGAACTTTAAAAATCTCCAAAAAACTTGAGCGAATTGTATTTATCATTGATTTTTTTAAATCTCGTATCTTTCCTAATGAGCCCCCATCACGAATAGCACCGTAAAACTCATTGTACTTATCTACAAAATCAGCTTCCATTCTTAATAAAAATACTGCCATTCCTGGAATAATAGTTAAATAAGATAGAAAAATGGGGGGGTCATAAATAATAGAACTTCTCAAAGGCCCAATAATAGCTTCTGATGTAATAGGGTTAAACCAGAAAACAAATTTATCCGTCCAGACTCCAAGGTTATATATGATTGATATGGCCGCTAAGCTATAAAACACCTTGTTTTTATCCAAAAAATCAAAACTGATCAATGAATCTGCTGTATATTCATGAACAATAATTCCCAGCATGAAATACATCATCATTGACTGTCCGATAAAAAAACCAGCTAATAATCCTTCGACTCCATAAGATCTAAGTAATAAAGAAAATGTAATTGTTAAACCGTAACCCATAAAAAAAGCGGCAATTACTTTTTTATAAGCCCGTATACCTGAAAGCATAACAACTAGTATCCAAATATTACTTAGTAAGACTAAACTGCTAAGCATTAATAATTTATAAGCGAGGCTTTGTTCAGGGAATAGGGGCCAACTAATCAATGCCACTATTAAACTTGTTATGCTAGTAACGATCAACGCGCCTAGTAAATTTGAGATAATTTCCTGCTGTTTTTTTGCATAAATTAAATCAGAGACAAACCGTGTAAGCATTAATTGTAACCAGCCACCAATAATGATTGAAAACGCCATTAAATAGGTTATTGAAATTAAAAATGACAAGACTACATCGGACTGTGTCTGTAAGTTGACACTTACAATACCAATAGCCATAATGCCTAAAATGGACAGAACCCAAGGGCCAGAACTTATTATTCCTGCATACCCATAAGCCTGTAATAGACCAAATAAACTTTTTTTATTAAGTAGTTTGCGGAGCTCAAATCCTATTCCAGCCATTAGTTTTTCAATGCCTTTCTATAAACTTCTTGATAACTGGAAAACAATGCTTGTTCTCCAAAATATTTGTCTGCTCTTTGTTCAGCAATCATTGATAATTGTTTCCAATAATTTGCATCACTCAATAGTTTAATTATTTCTATCGCTAATTGCTCTGAGTCCGCTATAGAAACAACCGCTCCAGCGGTTCCTAGTGCTATATCTTCTTTAGATCCGCCTTCAATTAATTCTCGGCAAGCCCCAACATCGGTAGAAATTACAGGGATGCCACAGGCAAACGCTTCCAAGATAACTAATGGAACTCCCTCACTAATGGATGACAAAGCTAAACAACCTAATTGTGGTAAAATTTCTACTACATTGCAAAAACCTTTATAAATAATTTGATCAGTTAAGTGTAGGCTAGCAATCATATCGCGGCACTCTATAGCATAGGCCGGGTCTTCATCTTCTCCACCAATTATCCAAGCCTGTACTTCTGGCATGGCAGAACAAACATTACTCATTGCTCTAATAAATGTTTTAACATCTTTAATAGGTACAACGCGTCCAATAAAACCAATAACTAACGGTAATTTTTTGGGTCGTTTAAGTCGTTGTGGTTGTAACTTTTCTAAATTTATTCCGTTGGCAATAACAGAAATTTTTTCTGCTTTTGCTCCATCAATAATTTGTCTTCGCCTATTTCCTTCAGATATTGAAATTATAGGGTCAGCTGTTTGATAGACAGTACGTCCTAATGATTCAAAGAATCGTATCCATAATCGTCTTAAGTAACTAAAATCACTGTTTAATGTGTCACCAAATATTTTTTTAGCTTCTTCGATCCAATCAGCTTGAGATAAATCTATTTTTCTTTCCTTAGTATAAATTCCGTGCTCTGTAAGCATCAGCTTTTTTTTATAAAGATGGTGTAACATAACACCATACAAACCGGCATAGCCTGTTGATATAGTGTGAAAAACCTTAGCATCAACCGCTTCATCTAATCCATCTATTAGAGAGAAAATAGGTTGATGCATTGCTCTTATTGTCCAGAAGTAATCAATAAAAGATGAGTCTGCTGTTGATTTTTCATACTGTTCAGTTATAAAGGACCAGGATTGTTCACTGTATAAAAAATCATTAATATCAAGGTCTTTATATTGATGTATGTGTCGCAGTAAAGAACCTAAAGCTTGATAGTTAGACTCCTTGTTATTACGAAATTCATCGTGCATTTTTTGTACTTGAATAAAAGCTTCTTTATTTCCAGCACGTGCTTTTGGTTTTTCTATATTATTTTCTGAAACTAAATAGATGCACTTTAAATCAATCACATTTTTAGGTAATTGATAATGCATTGTGGGGTACGACTCTTTTTTATCTCCAATAAAATTTATTGCAAAGGTAAATTCTGGCAAACCTTGAATGATTTGGTGTATCCAACTTGATACTCCTCCACGAACATAAGGATAAGTCCCTTCTAAAATCAAACCTATATCTGCTTGAACAGGTTTTTTAGTATTTATCCCCAACTTTCTGTGACTCCTTCAATTTGGTTCTCCATCATATCTGAATTATTTTTGTGAGTTTTTTTCTCATTAATTCCTTCAAAGTGTCGAGTAATAAAAGCAAGTTCTTTTTGATAAGAGTTTGTCCTTTTTGTATTAAGGTCTAATTCTACGACGTGGTCTAAGGAATCTTCAGCAATATCATAAAGATTTAATGCTAATGTAATACGAGCTTGTAAAAAATAAGCGTCTGCATCTGTTGTCCTATGCATTACAACTTTTTGTATATGGGTGTAGGCATCTTGTAAAATATGAATTTGAGCCTGTCCATGTACTAAACCTAAATATGATAACTCCCAATAAGCTTCTGCTAAACTCATATGTTCTGCAATATGCTTTTCTGATGGCTTGTCTTTTAATGCTTCGAGCTGAGTAGTAATCTGTCTACCCAGTATTTTTTCTTTTTTGTCTAACATAGAGTATGCAAGCAATCTAACCTCATCCACGGGATCTAGCAGTGCTACTTTTAATATGGGGATAGCTTCTTTATCAAGCATTTGCCGCGTTTTTAACACTGCTTTTATCCTTTGGTTTTCGACAGTAGAGGCTTCAAGAACACCTAACAGACTTTCCCCTTTATAGCTTGATAATTGCATGGTTTGTAAAAGGTGCTCTGGTAATGCAGGTACTTTTATTGTATTTGAAAGTTCACCTAAAAAAGGTTTTGAAAAATGACTATTTATACTTAAACTTAGTAGTAACCCTATGCCTGATACTAGTGGGATTAGTAAGCAAATGAGAAAAAACAAAATTAAAATTTTCCTCTCTCGATGAAATCGAAGGGGTAATAATTTCCAGAGTGGCCAAGGGAATATAAAAGCACTTAAAATATGAAAAAGTAAAGCACTAGGTAAAGTGTGGTTTATTAACAAATATATTGAAAGTGCCTGAGTCAACAAAGCAATAAAAAAAACAACTAGTGTGCCATTTTTTAATTTACTAATTATATGCTTAGAGGAAAGCTGTTCGACTTTCATTGTTTTTGCCAATATTTTAAATCTATGTTAAATTTTTGAAAAAAATCAAGCATCATTTCTTGCAAATCTTCATTACTTACTAAATTTTTTCTATAAAATTTTATACCTGCATTTTTTAAGCTAGAATAATTATATTGTTCGTCTATTATCTGTTCTAAACGAAGTTTATATCCATCAGTTCCAGTAATGGTATTTAAGGGTAATAGAATAAATAGGATATGTACTCCATTGTTATTTTTAACCGACCAGGCTCTGTCTAACCCTCGTTGGCGTTCTAATATTAAATTACTCATCCCAACAGCATCTTTCTTATTTGTTATTTTAATGATGACAAGGCAACTTGGAATGCCAAAAGCTTTTAAATTATATACACAACGTTTTAGGTGCAAAATAAATGCTTGTAAGGTTACATCCTCACAAAAATAAGAGTCACCTCGCATGCCTATCAGGTCAGCAATGTACCCACCTAAAATTGCAAATAATCTTATGTTATCTGGTCGAAATGCTCGATAAGGCATTTTATTGACGACAACAATACCCCACGTACGTCCAGAAACATCAATAAGAGGAATAGCTAGTAATATGAATTTATTATATTTTTCTTTTGTTGCTAACTCAGATTTAAGACTCGTTGTTTTTAATGTATTGAGTGCTTCTTTTAACACTAAGTCATTAGGCATAATTTTAAAATCACCACCATAGATGGCTAGCGCGGTATTAATGATTTTTCCTGAATCATCAACTGCATATAATCCTGCTTGCTGAATTGAGCAATAATCAGCAAAGAGTTTTAAAATTAAATTATTCAGACTTTCAGCATTTGAATTACTCATATTACTCTTCATAATATGAGTCCGAACAGCAATAATATCGTTTCGTAATGTAGTTTGAGATGCAGTTCTTTGAGCTAGTTTTTCATGTGATACTTTAAGTATATTGAAAGCATTTGTGACCTCCCCAAGACGTTGATCTATATAAGCCAACTTACCCTGTGATTCCCTCATTTTATGTTCCCAATGATTGCGAAATTCACCCGCAATAACTGGAATAATGATTAACCCTAACGTTGTACTTGAAAAAATATCAGAATTCCAGATTGAACTATACTGACTGACAGCCCACATTAATCCAATCAAAAATAAAGCACTGTTTAAAGCGTAAAGAAACCCATAACGCAACCCTGATAATAAAGGCCCCATTAGTAAACTTGAAAAGCTAAGTAGCGAAAAAAAACCTGATCCTGAAGTGATAAAATAGCCAAAAATCAAACTGGATAAAGTGAGAACGATTGTTTCTACAATTGCGGCACTAGTTGTTTGAGGAGATTTATTTACTTTAAGCCTTTGAAGCATACATTATTCCGTTAATGTTAACCCGTCTATTAAAACAGCTAATAACTTATGTGCTA
>CAZZIX010000060.1:0-11956 GCA_964654345.1 uncultured Methylomarinum sp. | reverse complement strand
GGGGACTAAAAATCATCACTCCGCTAAGCTCCGTTTCCCTGATTTTCAGCGTTTGAAATCATAAAATTTACATGGTTATTAACAAACTACAAGTTGTTTGATAATAGACTTCTTTTGCCATTGGAATTATGAATCATACCTCTTGTTCCCAAAATTTCTTGATTACTTCTCTGAAAACTAAACCAGAAACAATAAATTTAAAAGGTGGACTGAGTAGGGTTGATAGTCATCCTTAATATCAAAAACTCGGTCGCAAGCAACCGAGTTTGATAAAGCACTGGCTGATTTGATTTGAAAACTATTAGTTTTCAAACTTTCCGACGAATGTGCCGGAGGCAAGCCTCCAAGTTTTGCTTCGCGATCAAAACTAAATCCCTTTAAACTCAATAATTTATTTTTGATAACTATATTGATAAACATAGCCTCCGTACCCATATGCAGATGCACTTGCTGATAGATCATTAAAGACTATCCCTTTAATATTCACATCATTTTGTTTTAACCGTTTTACACTTTGCTCTAACTCTCTTAGTGGGTGTACACCTGCTTTAACAACCATCAAAGTTACACTAGCTAAACGTCCAATTATACAGGAATCAGTTACGGCTAATATAGGAGGAGAGTCAATAATAATTTGATCGTATTGGTCACTCAGATGCTCTAATAAATTATCGAACCGTTCATGTAACAAAAGCTCAGACGGATTTGGCGGAAAGTCCCCAGTAGGAATAAAATCTATGTTTCCCTCAGTTGTTTCTATCGTTCTAATGGCTTCTTCAATTGAAATATTATTTGAAATTAAATCTGACAAACCATTTTCACGTTTTAAGCCCAAAGTCTTGTTAATATATCCTTTACGTAAATCTCCATCTATTAACAATATTTTCTTTCCAGTGTTTGCTAAAACAAAAGCTAAATTTGTAGATATAAATGATTTCCCAATACCTGGACTTGGACCAGTAATCATAATAATATTATTTTTTGCTTCTAAAAATGCAAAATGTAAAGTTGTCCGTAGGCTTCTTAAACTTTCTATTGCCATATCTTCAATATCTTCAACGGCTAATACTGAAAATTCTTCTGCATTATTTTTACCTTTCCGAACGCTTAATTTTTTTTGAATATTGCTATGTGGAACAGTTGCATAGACAGGAACATTAAGATGTTTTTCTATTATATCTGGATCTTCAACACCACGACTCATGGCTTTACGAACAAGAGCCAGCACTATACCTAATATTAGCCCTAAAATCATTGAAATTGCAACAATAAGTACTTTTCTAGGTCTTACAGGTAATCTAGGCAAGACAGCATGATCTATTACCCTTACATCACCAACAGTACCGGCTTTAGCAACTTTAATTGTTTGTAAATGATTAAGTAATGTTGTATATAACTCTGAATTAACTTGGACATCTCTAGACAATCTCAAAATAACTTGTTGTGTTTCTGGAAGTTCAGTGATTTTTTTATTATCCGACTTCATCTGAACTTCTAATCTATTAATCTGCTTATCAATAGCAACCACTGTTGGATGAGATGAGGTAAAACCTCGACGTAATTCATCTCTCTTTTGCTGCAAAAGGGTTATTTGAGTTCTTTTTTCCACGACTCCTTGCAATACACCTTGTGTTTCAATATTTAAATCTACCGAGCCTTTTTGCAATCTATATTCATTCAACGCTGTAGTTGCAGCTTCTAACTGATTTTTAATCATTGGAAGTTGCTTATCCAAAAACTCTAATGTATTTTGGGCTTCTGAAGATTTTTGCTCAACATTCATCTGCACATATATATTAGCAATTTCATTAAGTATTTTCATTGCAAAAAAGGGGGATTCAGATTCCATTTTAAGATCAAGAATCCCTGTTAGTTTTCCCTTTTCAGCAACAGATAAATTTTCAAAAACATCATCAATAGCATCAAGATGAGATTTCCGAGATAGGTTGAAAGCAGTACCAGGCCTTGCTTTCAATAATGATATAAATAACTGAAACTCACCCTCCTCCCCATTATTTTTTTTTGTAACTTGATTTCCTACTCTGCCTTCTAAAATAAATTGTTGGTTCTCGTCAAATAATTTAAACAACCCATTTTTACCAGAAATTAAAGTTAATTCTTTACCTATAAAACCAAAGGGAACATTAAAAGTTTCAATTTTAATTAATTCCCCTCCCCAAGCATTCTCCAAATATCCGAACAATGGAGCAGAAATTTTATTTATATTTCGTAATTGAAAGTTTCTAGCAATAGATTGTCCAAAAACTGGAAAAAACCTTGGCTCAGCAGTAATTTCTAAATTTAAATTTTTAACAACTTTCCCTAAAACTTTTCTTGATTTAACAATTTCTATTTCTGCCTCTACAGGAGCCTTACCTCCTCCCAATAATGTTTCCATTGGTTCCAAAGCACCTAAAGGTTGCGATGATTCTTCTATTTGCAACATGGCATCAGCCATATAAATTGGCGTGCTTAGTAATGCTTTTGCTAGCCCTAAAAGCACTGATGATACAAGTACAGTACCAATCAACCATTTACTATCAAGTAACGTCCCAAGTATTTGTCTTAAATCTAACTCGTCATCATCTCGATTTTGATAGTTATCATGAATTTGATTGATAGTTGATAATTTGTCAGTCATTTGCTTAGCTTATATTTAGAAGTTAGTTGAGTAAAACCAAAAAAACTTGATCCTCTTTTACCCATTTTTATTGAATAAGAATAACTCTTACATAAATATTTAAGCATTTTAGCTACCTTAAATTTGCATTAAAACTTTGAAATAATTACCTGCTTAACAACATAGAAAATTTTTCTCAACAGACAATTATTAAAAAATTTTTTTTGGGTATTTGTGTTGTTAAAATGCAGAACTTTAAATTTAAATATAGCAACCGCTTAAGATATTTCTAATTTCCAAAATGGAAAAAACCTGACGTCAAGCTCAAAGGCGAACCAAAGGAACTCAGAAAATCTTATTATTTTCTTTTGGAACAAGATGATTAATTCAATACGGATGTGAGCTTGGTGATATAAAGCATTCTCTCTATTCACCCTAAAATAAATTACTATATAAAAACCAAATTATAGTTCAGTTTATTTATTATATTGAATAATTATTAATCAACCCTTAATTTTTGTACTTAGATTCTGACAGACAGAACATATCCTATACTGAGAATACTTAAGGGATGATTAATACTATTTTCATTTACCTAACTATTTTATAATAGGCGATAAAGTTGGTGATGCATCAAACACATTCAACAGATCAACAGTAGGTCTAATCTGATCAATAATCTGATTCCAACGCCTGCCTTCTTGACGATCAATATAGACGACATCTCGTGGCTGTAAAGGAAAACGATCTGCTAAAATTAGTGCATCAGGTGATTTAGCATCTAAATGGAAAATTTGAGACTTCCCAAGCCCTCCTCTAAAAACAAATATTCTAGCTGGGTCAGATTCATCTTGATCAGTACCACCACCATCACTAATAGCCTCAGTCAGCGTCATTCTTCCCTTATTCATAAAAAGTGTTCGTGATCTTGCAGAACCTGTTCCTGAACCAGCTGTCTCACCCAGTACAAATATTTTATTAAACTGCCTATCAGGAACATTCAATACATCGCCATTTTGAAGCATAACATTTTGGCTTGTATCGCCTCCCTCATACAAAGCCAACAAATTTATACTATATGATTTATTCTCTCTGGTAAGGGTAATGTTACGTCTATCAGATTCTGAGGTTACTCCTCCTGCATTATTTATAGCTTCTAGTACAGTTAATGGAATATCTTGTACAAGTTGTATTCCAGGCTTTTTGACTTCGCCAACAACATAAACTCTCTGACTTCGGTATGAAGCTACTCGAACATCTAATTGTACACGCTCTATATACTTTGATAACTTACGAGTCAATTCTGTTCTAATTTCTTCTACTGTTCTTCCTCCTGCTTTGACTATACCTGCATATGGAAAGAAAATATTCCCATCTTCTCCAACAACATTACCGTTACCTGCACTTTCTGAAGACCGAAATTCCCCAGCTGGGATAGTTAGTTCTGGATGTTCCCACACTGTAATATTTAATATGTCTCGAGGCCCAACTTTGTATTGATCATAACTTTCTTTTACCGGAGTGCCCTTAATAGTTTTTGAGCCAATACGATAATCGAAATAGTGGTTTGATACATTGTCTGACCCTAAGCTACGATTATTAAAATCTTTTTCAATATCAACAATCATTTGGGCAGTAATTGTCTGGATATTAAGTGCTCGCATAGCTGTTTTGTCATTTTCTGTCACTGGCATTTCAGTACTTGACTCATCAGAAAAAGGACTCATATGCATCCCAGGAATAAGAGAGCAACCTGACAGCAACATGGAAACAAATACAAATATCAAATAGTTAATCTTCATTTTTTACCCTATATCTTATATATAATTATTAATTATTTTACAGAACTGCTTCATCCGCTGAATACTATCTGGTCAAACTCCATAATAGAAAGTGCCAGCTTCACACCCTATTATATTCTGGAAAATACAACAAATTTCGATTTACTTTTAATTCAAACTTCAACGTCAAAAAAAGTGTTTTAATGTAACAGATTAGAATAGTATAGTATCTTTGATAAAAAGGATCAAAGTAAGCTAAGTAAAAAGAAATTAAGAATCAAATTCTTTTCAGCCATTCCGTGACACCTTTTTCTATTAACTGCAGAGCATTTTCAAATTCTATTTTTTCTTTTTTGTAAGGATCTGGTATTTCAAAGTCTCCCCACTCACCTAATTTAAAAACTTTTCCTTTAGCACTAGCTTCTTTATTTTCTATATATGTTTTGTGCCCTGACTCCATCACCAAAATTAAATCAGACTTTCTAATTAAAGTTTGATTTAATTGTACTCCACAATAATTTGAAATATCAATATCCTTATCTTCCATAAGCTGTATTGCAATTGGATCTGGCTTATGCCCGACCAATGCACCGATTCCAGCGGAGCTAACAAAACAGTTCTCTTTACCACTTTCCACCAATTCTTTTTTTAATATCGCCTCTGCCATTGGGCTTCTACAGATATTACCTACACAAACAACAAGTATATTATTAAACAAGTTTAAATTTCCCTAGTTTTCATCAAAATCAATCTGTTTTAATATTTTCTAAATCATCATATCCATTTAATTCTAAAAACCCTTTCCCTTTATGGCTTCCATTAACCTTTATTGCACCCTCCCAATAAACAAGATAAGTTGTTAATTTAGCATCAAACTCACTATTTTTAATAACACTTTTAACTACTAAATCTATTTCTTTTTGTGGTACTTTAACAACCCATTCAACAGGATAACTTTTCTTTGTTTTAGCACTTACCCATTTTTTTTTAGGCACTAAAATAAAATCATCCTGATTTAATATCTCGGTTTTTCCATTTTTTGAAATACTGCCATTATAACTTACTGGACTTCCATATTTATCACTAATCTGATAGAGCATCAGATCCATGCCATTTTCTAGTTGTATACTAAACCAAACCCAAGACATTTTATCTGTATAAAAATCACCCCATTGATGATCAAACCAAGCCTCTCCTTTAACTGACTCTTTTACCCCTCCAGTATCCAATACTCCAGATATATTCATCCGAGTGCGGGAATAATAATAACTTTCCCCAAAGGAACCAAGAGGTAAAATCCCATGATTACCATGAAGTACAATAGGCAGAGTGCTTTCCAGATTTAGATCAAAAGCAAATTTTTCATTTGCTACTTTTAAGACATCACTTCCATT
Organism: uncultured Methylomarinum sp.; assembly: GCA_964654345.1. Taxonomy (GTDB): domain Bacteria; phylum Pseudomonadota; class Gammaproteobacteria; order Methylococcales; family Methylomonadaceae; genus QPIN01. The sequence continues at coordinate 6,161 of CAZZIX010000060.1, read as the reverse complement.
ACCACCTTCCATAATCCAATATATATGTCTAAAATTAAATTTATTTTCAAATTCAGCAGATATATTTCCACCAACTCGAGTTTGATCGGTAAAATGATAACCTGATTGATGATCAGTTAATGAGCTATGAAAAACCGTTTGCGTGGTTAAATTATTGAGTAGAAACGTAGTAAAATGAAAGCTAAATTCCTTCCCAGATTCTGTCACTAAATGACCATTATAATACCACCACTCTATCCCGTCAGCATGATGTCCATCATCTTTTGGTAAAACAACTGTTTTAATCTTTGCCACTTCAACTTCTGACCATTCTCTAGCTAAGCCTGGCTCTGTAACCTTAAAATATAAATAAACAGAAACCGACAATACTAACAAAACAGTAAGGTAAGAAATAATTTTTTTTATTTTCTTTTTCTTACCTTTTTTTTTATATCTTTTTTTTACTCGACTTTTTTGATTCATTGATTTCTAATTTTAACCAGCATGACTCCATTGTCATATTTAATTATAAAGTTCTTATAAATTAAAACCCTAGTTTGTTTCACATAACTTTAATCATTAATTTTACACAAAACATTAATTTTACCTAAGCCATCAAGAGCATTTTACTAAAATACTTAAGGAATCATAACGTACCATTACTATACTTAACAATAACTTAATAAATCAATTCAGAAAAACCTTTAAGAAATAAAATAGATTTAATAATCTAAATTAATAAGAAGTGGAGGCTGCGACCGGAATCGAACCGGTGTAGATGGCTTTGCAGGCCACTGCATAACCACTTTGCTACGCAGCCTTAAGAGGAATAAACCGAAATAAATAAAAAAGCCGCGAATTACGCGGCTTTTTTAGAATTTATTGGAGCGGGAAACGAGATTCGAACTCGCGACCCCAACCTTGGCAAGGTTGTGCTCTACCAGCTGAGCTATTCCCGCAGTGCAATTTATCGGACTATTATAACGAACAATCTTGTTTCGTCAATCATTTAATCTAAATTATTAGAAGCAGTCCAGCCTTTTTTCCCTGCACACTCACCATCAAGTATTTCTACTTCAACAAACTTTACTTTTCCAAAAGCTTCTTGTATTTGTGAAATTTTTACTTTTGTTCCTTGAGGCATGTGCTTACATTCTCCTTTTCGATCTTTCTCTTCAGTGTCATCATAAGCGGCAATTGAACCAGGAACAGCAACCAACCTAACAGTTGCATTCGGATCATAAGTATTAACACCTTTTAAAGCATAGGTTTGCCCGATAGCCAAATTCATAACTTTAGCTATTGGAAGAGCAGGTTTATCTCCACCACCCATCATCATAAGCCCAAGAACAACAAATGCTAAAGCACCAATTGCCCCATATAATACTTTAGGGTTAGATTCCTTTAAAGCCATTACTTTTGAAGCTATATTTTCTGTACCTTCAGAGACTGTTTCAACAGCATCATCCATTATTTCTTCTGCTTGATCAACAACGTCCTTCACAATTTCTTCTGCTTGCTCCACAACATTTTCAATTTTATTTTCAGTCTCATTTGCATTTTCTTTTTCATCATTACTCATTTTTTTCCTCTTTTATCAAAGCCTTCAGAACATATTTAAAAATACAAAAAAACATCCATAAATTGCTTATTCTATTAATAATTAAGAACTATTTCAAAAATATCAATTCACCATATTTTATTCAGGTATTTAAAACATATTCTTCTTATAATTATAATTGAACGGATAAAGGTACCATGCTGACAAAACTTTTCAAGTTATCATTTAGTTTCACTGAAAATATTCTCAACTTTTACCTTTGCATAGACATTACAAACGTGTTGAAGGAGAAGTTCACACCCTATATTTTTATAGATAATGATTCTTTTCAGGAACGACCCCTGCTAAATTATACTTCACACGGTTACGGAAGCGGAATTTATATCAAGTAAATTTTAGTCGATTGCGAGCGAGCCGCTGAAATAGACACATAACAAACCACTCAGAGATATAGTCAAATCTGGTTTTTCATTGTAAGAATAGGCTGATAGAAACCTATGCCCACATTAAGTATAAACCAGTTAAAAAGACTAAAGGTAGCCTTTCAAATAAGACCAATAAAAACCTAATTTCTACCTAAGAACAAGTAGATTAATCTCTAAAATAGCAAATCATTTATTTCTTTGAGAATTGAGAATTTTTCTCTTCATCAATGCGTCGACATTCAAATTGCCAATATCCTTGACCAATATTCTCCCCCCCTCCAAGCATAATAGGAAAATTTTTGCCTTTCATAAACATACGAACAATATCTCCATTCTTATAAGCCCCTGAAGCCATTAAAATAGTTGTTTTTTCTTTAGAGTTTGTTTTTACTCTATAAAGCAAAGCTTTATAATGCTTATTTTTTGAATCAAAACCGTCCTCCATATCCATATAGCTAACCGTATATATCTGTTTCGATAAGGTTAAAATTTCAAAACCAATTTTTCCTTTCAATTTTAGCATCGTGATTTTATTGACCAACCCTAAATAACGATTATACTCTGGCGCTTTTGTTTGTCTATAGCTAACCAGGCTGCCAACTGATAAAGCTCCTTCTCTAGAAAATTGACATGTCAATTGTGTTTCTGAAAAAGATTTTGCTAACTCCTCATGTTTCAAGTTGTTATTTGATGATAACAATGAGTAAGTATCACTCATCCCCACAGCAACATATCTATCCAATCTATCAGAAAAAAGCGAATCTCCTTTTAAATCAATGCCACTCCAACGCTCTCTAAGATAAATTAACAACTCTTCTGAGATTTTTTTTGATTCTTTTTTTGTAAGGCCTGTTACACCAAATCTGGTTTGTTGTTTACTACTAAACTTATTGGATTGAGTAAGAGTGCTAAGTAGTTTTGTCAAGTTTAGAAAAATAGAAGAGGCATTTATTTGGCTTTTATCTGTATTAAAATAAGGCCTTCTATCTTCATCAATTAACACAACACATTGAATATTATGATCATTAACAGGCCGTTTTTCTATACTAACGAATTGACTTACACTATCAATTAAATTTATAACTTTATGCATTTCTCTTTGCATCAAACCGGCTGAGTCTGAAAGGCTAAACAATAGAACCTGAATATACGAGTCTTCAGCAGAAGTACTTTTTCCTAATAAAGTCGCTTCATCAGGTACTTTTGTGTTTTCCTTCTTAATCTTGACACTCAACTTATAAAGTGAATGTAAATCAATCCAGACCCAATCTGGAACAGGTAAAAACATCAATGAGTAACTAGTCACAATTCCAGCTAATCCTTTGATAGTTCTTTGAATTGCCAAAGCTGCATTTTTACCCTGCAACCATTTTATATTTCGATGTGTTATCTCACGGACAACCAGCCAATACCCAAGAGTAAATTCTCTTTCAATAGAAACCAATAGCTCAAAAACATTTTTCTCATCATCCCCTTTGGGGAAGCCAGATCCGATTAATTGCGAGCAAAGTGATCTTTTGATTTTAAAAAAACAAGGCCTAAGTAACTCTATTACTTGTAATCTTTGTTGCAATGAGATTTCAGTAGCGTTAAGTTTTTTTACAAAGTCATAGAATAATTGTGCTGCCAAGCCAGGATTCGCTATTGGCAAGGAAGAAACCCATTGGTTCACTGAAGCCTTATCGTAAGATAATAAAAATTCATTATTTTTATTTTGCTCCGGAATGACCAGATAAAATGAGTTTTTCACTGATTAGCCAATAGTTAATTGCTTCAATTAAAATAGTTTAGACTATATTCAAGGAATTAAAATTGAGTATTTCAACTAATTGCATTACTTGGCTCCTTTTTTTGTCATCATTCCTTTTGACGGGTTATACCCCCAAAAAGCCACCAAGATAAAAATAATAAAAGCACAGAGTGTATATAGAAACGCATATTGATTAAACTCGCCATACAGTGCAAACCTGATTAACTCAACCGCCTGAGAAAAAGGATTAAACGATGCAAGATTATGTAAAAGCTCACTAGATTCCTTCATTTTCCACAAGGGGTACAACGCTGTAGACATAAAAAACATAGGAAAAATAACAAAATTCATCACCCCTGCAAAGTTTTCTAATTGTTTAATAAAAGAAGATAATAATAACCCTAACGCACCTAACATCAAGCCGGAAAGTATCAATGCGGGCAGCACCCATAAATAACCTTCCCAAGAAACTTGAATATCATAAAACCAGGCTATCATCAAAAACACATAGACCTGTAATATTGAAACAGACACACCAGCTACTAGCTTACTCATTAATAGAAACCACCGAGGCAGTGGACACACCATTAATATACGCATACTCCCCATTTCTCTATCATAAACCATGGACAATGAACTCTGCATACCATTAAAAAGCTGAATCATACCCATTAGTCCAGGCGTAATATAAACTTCATAGAGGATATAAGTTTCATAAGGCGGAGTAATAGCCAGTCCTAAGGCAGCTCTAAACCCTGCTGCAAAAATAAACAACCAAACTAAAGGACGGACTAAAGCGGAGACAAAACGTTCTTTTTGCCGAACAAAACGCCATAATTCCCGACCAATAATCCCCCACATTGCCCGCCAATAATGAAGTAAATTCATACCTCTCCCTGTGTTATTTGTTTAAAAGCCTCAGTAATCAATGACGTATTAGTCGCTTTTAACACAGCATCTACTGAGCCTTTTTCCTTTATTTTCCCTTGATGCAGCATAATTAATTGGTCTTCAGGATAAATCTCATCAATCAAATGAGTCGCCCAAAGAACGGCTAAGCCATAATCTGAAACCAGTCGATGAACGTGTTCAACTATTGACTGCCTACTCGACACATCCAGACCAACAGTCGGCTCATCCAATAATAATATTGAAGGCTTATGCAGTAATGCTCTAGCTATTTCCACACGCCGCTTATGTCCTCCGTTTAACTGTCTAACTCTTTCGGAACGCCTTTCATACATATTTAATCGTTCTAGCTCTTCTTGAATTCGCTGCTTAGCCAATTTTCGCCCCATTCCATGAAGTGAGCTGTGATAATATAAATTTTGCATCACCGTCAAATCCATATCTAAAGTTGTCTGCTGAAAGACGACACCTAGTCTGGAGAGTGCTTGCCGAGTTTGTTTTTTTACATCAAAACCACAGAGTCTAATTTTTCCATTCTGAGAATCGTACAACCGGGTGATTAACGAAAACAATGTACTTTTTCCTGCACCATTAGGCCCTAATAAAATAGTACATTCTGATGGATCAATAGAAAAACTCACTTGGTCAAGCGCTTTTTTTCTTCCATAAGAAAAACTTAAATTTTCAACCTCTAAAGCAGCAGACTGATTTGAATTGTCTCCACTCATGGCTTGGAAACTATACCCCAAGGAAAACGCCCTACCCCTATTGATTTAACAACTTTATGACTTTCAAGGTCAATAATTGAAATATCATTACTCCGTCCATTCGTGGTATATAGTCTTTTCTGATCAGGAGAAAATGCTAAATTCCATACTCGTTGCCCCACTAATAAAAACTTTTCAACTTCAAAAGTTTGAGCATTAATAACAGCGACCCTATTAGCTGGGCCGATAGCAACATAGCCCCATTTTTGCTCCTTATCAATAACAACACCTACAGGCTGAATTTTATCAGCGGTAACACCTGGTATATCAAGCCGAATTTTTTTAATAATCTGCTTACTCTTTACATCTAAAACCATTAATGTCCCGGCTATTTCAGACGTTACCCATAACTGAGTATTATCAGCCGTAAAACTGGCAGCCCTTGGTCTAGGGTCAACCAAAGTATTGTCCATTATTTTGTTGGTTTTAACATCAATCCAATGGATCATATTAGTCGTTTCTGACGCACTAATTACCCATTGATTATTGGAACTTACCGCAATACCCTCTGGCTCAACCCCCACTTTAATATGCGCAATATCCTTTTTATTGATAATATCAATAACTGTCACTAAGTTATCATCCTCATTTGACACATATAAGCGATCACCTGCTGAATTTAATGCGAAGGTTTCAGGGTCTTCACCTGAAGGTAACTGATCTATTTCTTTATAGGTTTCTGCATCAATTATTTTCACAGTATTATCATCACTAGTTGCGACATACAAGTGTTTATTATCAGGGCTAATTGCTATCCCCCTCGGACGCTG
>CAZZIX010000059.1:0-12319 GCA_964654345.1 uncultured Methylomarinum sp. | reverse complement strand
CTTACGCTAGAGATGAGACAGATGAATTTGTTTTACCAACGAGTGTGTTAGATGAAAATGGGAAAACCATTGTTTTAGATCAAGAAGACTCAGTAGTTTTTATGAATTTTCGGGCAGACAGAGCGAGAGAGATCTCTCGGGCATTAACTGAAGTCGAATTTAATGAATTTGAGCGTGGCTGTAAGACCCACCGAGGTTGCTATGTTACGTTGACTCAATATCATCAAGATTTTGATTATCCTGTTGCATTTCCTCCTGCTGATGTAAAAAATGGTTTAGGTGAAGTGTTAGCCGATTCAGGGTTGAAGCAACTGCGTTTGGCTGAAACAGAAAAATATGCACATGTGACCTTCTTTTTTAATGGAGGTAGAGATGAGCCTTTTGAAAATGAAGACCGAATTTTGGTTCCATCACCAAAAGTCAAAACGTATGATATGCAGCCTGAGATGAGTGCTGCTGAAGTAACGGGTCATATGGTAGATGCCATTAAAGGTGGAAAATATGATGTTATCATTTGTAACTATGCTAATTGCGATATGGTCGGTCATACTGGTATTTTTGATGCAGCGATAGTTGCTGTAGAAACAATTGATCAATCATTGCAGAAGATAGTTGAAGCGTTAGAGAGTGTTGATGGGCAAATGTTAATTACAGCAGATCATGGTAATATTGAGCAAATGGTTGGTGAAGGAACTGGTCAGCCACATACTGCACATACAACTAATCTTGTGCCTTTAGTTTATGTGGGTGGCGTAAAGCCATTAGCTGATGGTGGTTGTTTATCTGATTTAGCACCGACTATGCTTAATATTTTGGGTGTTACTCAGCCGGCAGAAATGACCGGGCAATCTCTAATTCACTAGTTTGATACATTGAGTAATTAAAGGCTTTTTACTTCAATGATTTAAATATTTGTTGATAGAAAGCTGTATTTTGAAGAGGATAGTTTTGAATCGTTAAACTTTGATATGAAATTAAGATATTTTTTGTTCTTTGTTTTTTTTGCTAGTTATTCATTTTCTTCCTTGGCTTTGGCGGAAAATGTAGAGAGTAAAACCAAAGAGTTGACCGCTTTACAAAAAATGATTAAGAAGATAAATCAGAAGATAAAGGGGTTAAAAACAAAAAAAAATATTCTATTAGCTGAATTGAAAAAATTAGATGTTCAATTTGGGAAAATTAGTACTGAGCTAAAGAATCTGGAAGACAATAATAATCAGCTGAAAGAAAAGTTAGAACATAACCGTCAGCTGATAAAAAATAAACAGCAAGAAATAGATTTTCAAAAACAAGCTTTAGAAAGCTTGGTAAAAATTGCTTATGGAATGGGGCGGCATGAAAAAATAAAGTTAATGTTAAGCCAGGAGGATACTTCTGTGTCTGGAAGGATGATGGTTTATCATGATTATTTGAATAAAGCTAGATTAAAAAAAATTACAATCATTAAGCAGGGGTTGCAACAGCTACGAGATTTAGAATTAGAAAATATTAGAGAAACTGAGGTTCTACAAGCTAAATTAGAACAAGTAAAAAAGAAAAAGTCTGCTTTATTGAAAACCAAAGCTGAACGAAAGACCTTAGTTGCTAAAATTAAAAAACGTTTTTCTAGGAAAAAACAGAAGTTAAGTCAATATAAAGCAAGCGAAAAGAAATTAAAGGGGATCATTTCATCCTTGCAAAGTAGTACTAATAATTTTTCTTACGAGAAAGGAAGCTCTAAGCGTTTTAGCTTATTAAAAGGAAAATTGCCTTGGCCCCTTCAAGGAAAGGTCAAAAATAAATTTGGCGCACAGCGTTCTGATACACGCTGGGATGGTGTGTTAATTTCTGCAAAGGAGGGTGCAGAAGTTCGAGTTGTGGCAAAAGGGCGGGTTGTTTTTGCTGATTGGTTGCGTGGATATGGATTATTAACTATTATTGATCATGGCGATGGTTATATGACGCTTTATGCTTTTAGTCAAAGCTTATATAAAAAAGTAGGAGAGTGGGTTAAAGCAGGTGATGTTATTGCTGTGGCAGGTCAAAGTGGAGGGCGGTCAGAGATAGGGTTATATTTTGGTATAAGAAAAAAAGGTAAGCCTGTTGATCCAGTAAAATGGTGTCAAAGAAATCGTCATAAATAGGAAAGATGAGAAGCGTTAGAGATGTGGTAGAATGTGAGCTTTTTTTTCAATGTAAGATTGAATTTAGATTTTAATATAAATTATTTAGTTAAAAATACAAGTATTTTGGAGTGTTAAAGCACATGCTTAAAAAGAAGAATAGTGTAATTTTGTTTCTGGGTGTCATTTTAGGTGTTCTACTGAGTGTTGGGGGTTCTGTTTTTGCCGAGCGTGACAGCAGTGTGATTGTTAGTGAACCCGTGCAACAGCAAGAGGTGACTTTGCCCTATGACGAGTTGCGCGTATTTACTGAAGTGTTTGGTAGAATTAAAAGGGATTACGTTGAGCCTGTTTCAGATAAAAAATTATTAGAAGATGCAATTAAAGGGATGTTATCCGGTCTGGATCCACATTCTTCTTATTTAGACACTGAACAATATAAAGATCTGAAAGAAGGAACTACAGGGCGATTTGGTGGACTAGGAATTGAAGTCACAATGGAGGATGGTTTTGTTAAGGTTGTATCACCAATAGATGATACACCAGCAGAGAGAGCTGGTATTAAAGCAGGTGATCTGGTTGTCAGGCTTGATGAAAAACCAGTTAAGGGAATGACCTTAGCTGAAGCCGTAAAAATAATGCGAGGAGAGCCGGGGAGTGATATTTTACTTACGGTTATTAGGGAAGGAGAAGAAGCTCCTCTTAAAGTAATGATTACTCGAGCAATTATTAAGGTTAAGAGTGTTAAGAACAAAATTCTTGAGAAGAATTTTGGCTATATCCGGATTAGTAGTTTTCAATCATCAACAGGACAAGGTGTTTTTAAAGCTGTTGCTGAATTGAAAAAAGAAAATAAAGGTAACTTGAAAGGTGTTGTTTTAGATCTACGGAATAATCCAGGAGGGGTTTTAAATGCAGCCGTAGAAGTGAGTGATGCTTTTTTAGAAAAGGGTTTAATTGTTTATACTGAAGGAAGGATTAAAAATTCTGAAATGCGCTTTAATGCAGCACCAGGAGATGTGATCAATGGCATACCACTTATTGTTCTGATTAATGCAGGGTCTGCTTCAGCATCAGAGATTGTTGCAGGTGCTTTGCAAGATCATAAGCGAGCAATTATTATGGGGGAGAAATCTTTTGGAAAGGGGTCTGTGCAAACAATTTTACCCACTAGTGGTAGTGCGGCGGTTAAGTTAACCACTGCTCGATACTTCACTCCATCAGGAAGGTCTATACAAGCAGAAGGAATTTCGCCCGATGTTACTCTTGCCAGAGTAAAGTTAGAATCACTAAAAGCTTCAGAATTTAAACCTGTAAAAGAAGCAGATTTATCTCATCATTTAGAAAATGGAAAAAAGAAGAATGAGTCTAAAGTGAAGGATGAAAAAGGTGAGAAAACAGAATTAGATACGCGTGATTACGCTTTACACGAAGCGTTAACTTTATTGAAAGGACTCAGTATTATAAGTAGATAAGTTTTGAAAAAAATTATTATGCGCTAACAAGTTATTTTAAGAATGGTTTGTTGGTTTCTGTATTCAAGAAAAGGCTAAGAAACAATGGAAAAAAAAGATAATACTCCGCTTTGGGTGTTTTTGGCATTCTCAAGTATTAATACCCGAAAAGGGGCTTTAATCCTTATTTGGAGTTGTATTATATTTAGCTTGTATTGCATTCCTTGGAGTCTGTTTTTTTTAGATCAGGAGTGGGTGGCTAAAATATTTCTCATTGATGATTGGAGCTGGCTAGCAATGATGGTTCCTATGATTGTTTGGTATTGGCTAAGTCTGAGGTGGGTAGATAAAAATACTGCCTGGGAAGGATGACTGATATTATTGTTTTTGACAAGAAAAATAAGGATTAAGAATACTCTTCTTAATCCTTATTTGATGATCATAGGTCTCCGCATGCTCTAGCTTTTTATAATCAACCAACTCAATAGGGTGTTAAATAATGGATGTTGTTATTGAAATCCCATTTTTTATTTGGAAGATGTTTGATATTGAACAGTAAAATCATTCATGGTTGAGAGAGCTGTATTTAGTTCTTCAGGCTTCTCTAGTTGGAAGGCGTTGACGCCAACACGAACTAAATAAAAAACCTGATCTGGCATATAGTTGCCGATAGCACGTATCTCGCCATTAAAACCATATCTACTTCGTAATAGTCTTGCATGTGAGAAAGATCTTCCGTCAGTGAATGAGGGGAATTCAAGTGCTACTAATGGTATTTGTTCTAAATCACCGGCAATATCCTCAACTTTGTCTGATGGAGATAGTCTAACGCCAGCATTCTCCTTTCGGGCAAGAAGCTTTGTTTTTTCTTCTTTCCATCTGGATAAAGATACCGTTATATTGCCTTCGGGTATTTCGTTGTCATCTGCTATATGAGTCCAGTTGTCCTCTATAATTTTTTTATCTTTAATGATGTGCATAAATTTTCCTTAATAGACTGCTTCTTTAAAGGGAGTGATGCCGATACGTTCGACGGTATCTAGAAATATTTCAGCATCATATCTCTGTTTAATATAAACATCCAAAATGGTTGTGATAGCGTTGGTGATTTGGTCTTTTGCAACGGCAGGGCCTAGTCTTTTTCCAATGGCCGCTTTATTTTCAGATGAGCCACCCAGTGTAAGTTGGTACCATTCAACGCCTTTTTTATCGACACCTAAAATACCAATATGACCCACACTTTGATGTGCGCAACCATTCATGCAGCCAGACATATTGATTTTTAAATCACCTACATCGTGAATATAGTCTAAATCATCTAATGCTTCGTTAATTTCTTTGGCAATACTAATCGAACTCGCATTTGCAAGTGCGCAGAACTCTAAACCGGGGCAGCAAATCATATCTGTTGCAGTGCCAATATTAGGCGTTGCCAGTGATAATGTTTTGAGCTTTTCCCAAAGGTCAAATAAGTCAGCATGTTTTACATCAGCAAGAACCAGGTTTTGTCTATGGGTCGTTCTGACTTCTCCAAAACTGTATTGGTCGGCTAGTTCAGCAACAGAATCCAGTTGTTCAGATGTAATGTCACCCGGAGGTGTGTCAGGTGCTTTTAATGATAAATAAACTGCACGGTAGCCAAGTGTTTTGTGTTTCTCAGTATTATGCTTTATCCATATTGAAAAACTAGGGTTTTGTCCTTTTTTTGATTCAAAACTAGTGTCCAGATTGGCTTTTTCTTCATAGTTTGGCAAAGTAAAGTGAGCTTGAATATCTTTAATGTGTTCTTCACTTAGCTCCATACCCTTTTTTATTTGTTGCCATTCAGCTTCAACCCATTCGGTCATTTTTTGTATGCCATTTTCTCTGACAAGAATTTTGATGCGAGCTTTATACTTATTGTCACGTCGACCATTAAGATTGTATACGCGGACAATGGCCTCTAAATACGATAATAAATGTTTTCTTTCTAAAAAAGGCCTGATAACTTTACCAATAATAGGGGTTCGACCTAAGCCGCCGCCAACTAATACCCTAAAGCCTATTTCACCAGCACTATTTTTAATGAGGTGTAGACCAATATCATGGAGTTGGGTTGCTGCTCTGTCTTGCTCAGATCCACTGACAGCAATTTTAAATTTACGAGGTAGGTAAGCAAATTCAGGGTGCAGGGTGGTCCATTGACGAATAATCTCGCAGTAAGGGCGCGGATCTTCAATTTCATCAATACATACGCCTGCTAGATGATCTGTTGTGGTATTTCTTAAACAATTACCGCTGGTTTGAATGGCATGCATTTGAACGCTAGCTAAATCAGCAAGAATATCAGGTACATTTTTTAATTCAGGCCAATTGAACTGGATGTTCTGACGCGTGGTGATATGGGCATAGCTTTTATCATATTTTCTAGCAACATGTGCAAGCATACGCAGTTGTTTTGACGAAAGTAAACCGTATGGGCCTGCGACTCGTAGCATAGGTGCATGGGTTTGAATATATAAGCCATTCATCAAACGTAATGTGCGAAATTCATCTTCACCTAATTCACCATTTAAGTAACGCTCAGTTTGTCCTCTAAATTGACTGACTCGTTCGTTTAGTAGGGTTTGGTCATCGTTATTATATTGATACATTAATCAAGCTAAGTTAGTTTCAAGCAAAAATCAGAACCTTTAATCATATACTGAGATCGTTTAAATGACAAAGAATATTATATGGTGCTATTATTATGAGTTGATAGTCATAATTATAATGGGTTCTAGAGCGAGGGGGTTATTTTGTTACGTTTGTTATTGATGTTTGCCAGTCTACTATTTTTGCCTGAAATGGCAATGGCTGAAGAGTATAAAGAGGACTTTTCTAATTTAGGCCTTACGGGAACAGAAAGAGGACTTTATACAGTTCTGATTTTTATTATCGCGTATGGTTTTGTTATGGCTGAAGAATTTACTGGTTTGCGTAAGTCCAAGCCGGTTATTTTAGCAGCCGGAATAATCTGGGCTCATGCTGCTATTTTGGCGAGAGATGCGGGTGTTTCTGTAGAACAATTGCATGAAGCTTTTGAATATAATTTGGCTGAATTTGCTGCTTTGATGCTGTTTTTGCTGGTTGCAATGACTTATATCAATGCGATGGCAGAGCGTAACGTATTTGAAGTGTTAAGATCATGGATGATTAGAAAAAAGTTTAGTTATAAGCAGCTTTTTTGGGTAACAGGCATTATTACCTTCTTTTTATCTGCAGTAGCAGATAACCTGACTTCTGCTTTGCTAGTGGGTGCTGTAGTGATGGCGGTTGGTAAAGGAAACGATAAATTTGTAGCTATTGGGTTGGTGAATCTGGTAGTGGCAGCAAATGCTGGGGGGGCTTTTAGTCCTTTTGGAGATATTACAACCTTGATGGTCTGGCAAGCTGGATATGCTGAGTTTTTTGATTTTTTTGCATTATTCATCCCTTCAGTTGTGAACTATGTTGTGCCTGCTGTCTTTATGTATATGGCAGTGCCGGATGAGCAGCCTGCTGCGACAAAGGAAGATGTTGCCGTACTAAAGCCAGGAGCAATACAGGTCTGTGTTTTATTTTTATTAACGATTGTAACTGCAGTAAGCTTTAAACAATTCTTACATTTGCCGCCATTTATGGGGATGATGGTAGGGTTGTCTGTATTAATGATATATGGCTTTAGTATTAACAAATTGTATCAAGAAAAATTTGATATTTTTGATAAAGTGCGTGACGCTGAGTGGGATACATTATTTTTCTTCTTCGGTGTTGTATTTGCTGTGGGTGGTTTAGGATATATTGGTTATCTGGAGCTGCTATCAAGTGCGATGTATGATGGTCTGGGCGATACAACGGCGAATATTCTTGTCGGGATTATCTCAGCTATTGTCGATAATATTCCGGTGATGTTTGCAGTTTTGAATATGAACTTGGATATGGATTTATATCAATGGTTATTGGCTACATTAACCGCGGGTACAGGCGGTTCTTTGTTATCTGTAGGGTCTGCTGCTGGTGTTGCATTAATGGGAACATCTAAGCATAAATATACTTTTTTTAGCCATATGAAATGGACTCCACATATTGCGATTGGGTATTTTTCGAGCATTTTTGTGCATTATTTGGTTAATGGTTAATAAAGATATAATGTAAGACTTTTTATGGGTATCTGCTGAGCCGGATACTCCTCAAAGTTATATATAAAAATAGCATCTTTTGGGTTTTGTGTTATACCGCAAACTGAAAAGGTGCTTTTTTATGTATTAATAGATCTAAAAGTATTGGCAGTATAAATCTTGTTCCAGAGGTTGTTTGCTAGCAAATCAATCTGTACTTTAATTAAAATATTATAGAGCTATTAATATTAAGCTTGTTTACACACACAATAGCTAAATTGATTAAGGGTCGCTATTTTGTTTAAGCTTGAAGTGTTTTCCTGCCCAGACTATAAGAAATAGTACAGGAATACCCATTAAGGCAGTGACTACAAAAAAACGGGAATAGCCAATAGTATCAACAAATGTTCCTGAATATCCGCCTAGTATTTTAGGCAATAATGTCATTAATGAGCTAAAAATGGCATATTGCACAGCGGTAAATGAAATATTAGTTAAGCTTGATAAGAATGCAATAAAAGCAGCACTTGCAAGACCAGCAGATAAATTATCTGCTGAAATAACAATGATTAGCATTGTCATATCATGGCCAGCTTGTGCCAGTATCATAAATAATAGATTGGTTAAAGCCGATAATAAAGCGCCTAAAAAAAGAATTCTCATAACACCGAATCTAACAGCTAATATACCGCCAAGAAAACCACCTGCAATAGTCATTATTAAGCCAAAGCTTTTAACCACACTGGCGATTTCAGGTTTGGTGAATCCAAGATCTTGATAAAAGACATTGGAGATAACACCCAGTAAAATATCTGAAATACGGTAAAGACCGATTAATGCTAATAGTAGCCAGGCTAAGGACCAGCCAAATCGCTGAAAAAAATCCTTTATGGGTTCGAGATACGTTTGTTTAATGATTTGTTGTTGGACAATGCCTGATCGGATAACAAATTTGGCTATCATTGCTGCAATTAATAGAGCAAAAGCCAAGCGGCATAGTTCAATAAGGAATGAAGCTAATGGCTTGTTGGCAAGCAGGTTAGATAAAGGTTTAATGCTTAATTGGGCAAAGCTTGAGCTAAAATAAAAACAAGCAATAAAGCCACTAACAGATAAGATAAATAACAAAAGGAAACCTAAGTTATTTTGTTGATTTGGTGCGCTTATATTTTGATTTCGAGGACTAGGCTCAGAAATGGTCAATGTGGTAATAATTCCTGTTAACATGATGCTAGTCATTATGAAGTAAGTCCACTGCCATGCTTGATAATTATAGCTCTGCATTGTTGAGCCAAAATAACTAGCTAAAAATAAGGCGCCAGCACCTGCTAGAATCATTCCGATTCGATAACCTGCAATATAGCTTGATGACATTAAAGTTTGCAAATCGCTATCTGCTGATTCAATTCGGTATGCATCAATGACAATGTCTTGAGTTGCAGATGAAAAACCTAAAAATACAGCTGCCCATGCCATTAAGTTAAGCGAGTCGACAGCAGGATCAATTAATGCCATTGCACTTATTGCCAGCATGATCATAAGTTGTGAAAATAATAACCATGCACGTCTTTTACCGAGCCTTTTAGTCAAAAGGGGTAAAGGCAGTTGGTCGATAAGTGGAGCCCAGACAAATTTGAAGGAATAGCCTAGTGCAGCCCAGCTAAAATAAGTGACAGCACCTCGTTCAACGCCAGCTTCTCTTAACCAGAGGCTAAGAGATGAAAAAATCAATAATAAAGGGACGCCGGCAGAAATTCCTAGAAACAACATGGTCAACACTCGAGGATGAGTGAATGTACTTATTGTTTCTTGCCAACTTTTGGTGGAAGTTGCTTGTTTTATCATGAAGGCATGGTGTAATCATAATCAATAATTAATGGGGCATGATCAGAAAACCGTTCATTTTTATAAATATCTGTGGATAATACTTTGCCTTTTAAATTAGGTGACAAAATTTGATAATCAATGCGCCAGCCAACGTTATTAGTCCAAGCTTGTCCTCGATTTGACCACCAGGTATATTGGTGTTCTTCTTGTACAATTTCGCGAAAAGCATCGACAAAATCCATTTCATAAAATAATTTATCTAACCAGGTGCGTTCCTCAGGTAAAAAACCAGAATTTTTTTGGTTACCTTTCCAGTTACGAATATCTTCATTTTTATGAGCAATATTCCAATCCCCGCAAATAATATAGTCACGCCCTGATATTTTCATTTGTGCTAATTTTTCCATCATATGATCCATGCAACGATATTTGACCTGTTGGCGTTCTTCTTTTGCTGAACCAGAAGGCATGTATAGTGATATGACGCTTAAATTTGCAAACTTAGCTTCAATATATCGACCTTCACTATCAAACTCATCATTACCCATGCCAATAATAATTTCGTCAGGTTTTTTGCGACAATATAACGCAACTCCACTATAACCTTTTTTTTCTGCATCATGATAAGAACAATGATAATTTTTAGGCCAAAATGCTTCCGCGATGAGTTGCTCTGTTTGGGCTTTAGTTTCTTGAATGCAAATAACGTCAGCATTTTGTCGTTCTAACCAAGGAAAAAAGCCTTTACGTTCAGCAGCTCTTATGCCATTTGCATTGAGTGAAATAATACGCATAATAAAATGAATGTTGCAGAATTAGTGAGTAAATCGTATTATACTCAGTTCTCTTTTAAGTATGTAGCCCATTTTGGGTAATGTGGAAGTAAAATGAAACCAGAAATTCATCCAGAATATAAACAGATTACAGTAACATGTGGTTGCGGTAATAAATTTGAAACAGGCTCAGTATTAACTGAAGATTTGCATGTGGAAGTATGTTCTTCGTGCCATCCTTTTTATACTGGAAAGCAAAGAGTTGTTGATACAGCTGGGCGTGTAGATAAATTTCGCAAGAGATTCGGTAAATAAATTTTTTTATTTTTCTTCTGGATTGTTGATTAGTAAGTAAAGGATTTTAGATTTATGGCTAAAGAGACGGTAACAATAAGGAATAATGTCAATGGAAAAGAGGCTGATTTTTCTTTACTAAGAGGTACTACTGGAACACCGGCGGTAGATATAGGTACTTTGAATAAAGAATTAGGGGCGTTCACTTTTGATCCTGGCTTTATGTCTACAGCAAGCTGTAAAAGTGCTATTACCTATATTGACGGTGAGAACGGTATTTTGCTTTACCGAGGATACCCTATTGAGCAGTTAGCAAAAAATAGCACCTTTCTAGAAGTCGCTTATTTATTAATGAATGGGGAGCTTCCTAACGAAGCTGAGTTATCCTCTTTTAAAGGTGAAATCAGGCAGCATTCAATGATACATGAAGCATTAAGAGTTTTTTTTAATGGCTTTCATTATGATGCTCACCCAATGTCTATGATGGTGGGGGTGATGGGTTCATTGTCCGCTTTTTATCATAGTGAACTCAATATGAATGACCCTGAGCATAGGCGTATTTCAGCAATGCGAATGCTTGCAAAGGTTCCGACCATCGCGGCAGCAAGTCATCGACATTCAGTAGGTTGGCCATTTATCTATCCTCGACTAGACTTAGGGTATTGTGAAAACTTTATGAATATGATGTTTTCTCTACCTGGGCAGCAATATATTGATGAAAATAATTATATAGACCCCATTGCCGTCAAGGCTTTAAATTTATTATTTATTTTACATGCTGATCACGAGCAAAATGCCAGTACTTCAACAGTAAGATTAGCGAGTAGTACGGGGGCTAATCCATATGCATGTATGGCAGCAGGAATAGCCGCTTTATGGGGGCCTGCGCATGGTGGAGCAAATGAAGCTGTATTAAGCATGTTGGCAGAAATTGGAACAGTTGACCGAATCCCTTTGTACATTGAAAAAGCAAAAGATAAAAATGATCCTTTTAGACTCATGGGTTTTGGGCACAGGGTGTATAAAAACTTTGATCCAAGAGCAACAATTACTCGTGATACTTGCTATGAAGTATTAGAAAAGTTTCCAAGTGATGACCCTCTATTTGAGTTAGCTTTGGCTTTAGAAGAATTTGCCTTGAAAGATGAATACTTTATTGAGAAAAAACTTTATCCTAATGTGGATTTTTATTCAGGTATTATTTATAAGGCTTTAAAAATTCCAGAAGATATGTTTACCGTTATGTTTGTGATTGCACGCACTGCGGGTTGGGTTTCTCATTGGTTGGAAATGATGGCTGAGCCTGGCCAGCGTATTGGTCGGCCGAGACAAATTTATACAGGGTATGACACACGGAACTATGTAGATTTAACTGATAGATAAGTACCCGAACCGGTTATTCTAACAATTTTACGCCTTGAAGATGATAAAAAAACAAGTATATTATAGAGAAGTTCCCCAATTATTGGTGCCTTAGCGTATTAAGAGAAACCAATTAAATCGGGGTTTGCTACATTATACGGGTTCCGCTGTTTTAAAAAACTGGGAAACTTCAGTATTATAATAATTCTGTTTAGGTACTTGTATCTGTTTTATTTTTTCCTAAAATAAGCTTTCTTCCTCCTCTTCCGCATCATTATTCTTTTCCTCGTTATTTCCTTCATAGCTATTTATTTCATCTTGATGGAATGAGAACTCTGTTGGTACATTTTCATCTAAGAAAAACTCCCAAATACCAGTAGAAGAATCTG
>CAZZIX010000058.1:0-12355 GCA_964654345.1 uncultured Methylomarinum sp. | reverse complement strand
GGTTTTGATATAGTGAAATAGGAACGATATGAGTGATTATTTATACGAATACCGATATTACCTTCGTTTATATTTACTAAACAGTTATAGCCTTTGCCACCTTTCCCTGTATTTAATACATACTCTTTTGGTAAAAATTCAGATGTAATCATTATCGGCTTCCAGGTTATTGTATGAGGAATACTATTTTTTTCATATAAAGACTCTAGTTGCCCACCTGCTATTTCAGCTAGTTCACTTTTTTGTAAGTATTTTTGTACGTCTTTAATGCTGTTTCTTTCAAACCAATAACTATCAGTTGTATTAGCAATGTAAACTTTTTTAACTGTGCTATTAGTAATGTAGTGAAATACAGATTCATATACTTGCTCTTCTAACGAAAGTCTATAATCATTAATATTATTACAGCTAAGTATGAATAATGACAAAAATAATAGGATATACTTAAATTTCATTTAACTCTAACTATATATGTTTAGTACATCCGCTGGGTTTACGATAGAAGAAGCTACAAAAAAACAGCATAATGAGTGATTTTTTTATTATTACCTATCAAAAAATAGTCAATAAATAAACTTTATATTTTCCAATAAATTCAAATAAAAACATAGGCTACAAATATATACCTTATTGCTTTCCCTATAAAAATAGCAACACAAGACAACAACAATGGCAATTTTAACCAGCCTCCGGCAAAACATAAACCATCACCTATGACCGGTAACCATGAAAAAAATAAAGTCCAAATCCCCCAGCGTTTAACAAACTTAAGTGATTTTTGTTTTTTTTTAGCAAGCATTTCTTCAGCAGGAAATTTTTTAGCTGCTAAATACCCAAGAAACCACGTGGTCAATGCACCCAAAGTATTCCCAATGGTTGCAATGAATACTAATTGCTCTACATTATTATTATTTTCTGAAACCATATAAGCTAATACGGCTTCAGAGCCACCAGGTGCAATAGTTGATGAAATGAAGGCACTAACAAATAGACTTAATAAACCAATAGCCTCTTCCTTCATTTTACTTTTTCCATAAAAAAAGCCCCTAAAACCTATGGTTTAAGGGGCTTTTTATTTACTACTAATAATAATTATTTAGGTGGTTCTAGAGTTTTTTTGGAAGAGACTAAACCAATTAATTTTTTTATTAAATTAATAATTATTCCTATACCTTTAGCCAGCGACTCAAAAATACTATTGACAATTTCAGATGGATTCATTCCTTTAAATCTACGTGCTAAAAAAGGTGCAAGCACTAAACCAGCGGCCAACCCAATAATTGTTATACCAGAAATAATGGGTTCTTTTTCTGCTACAACATTCCCTGCTTTATCTTTCTTTTTAGCATCTGGTTTTTTTACCATGACCTCAGCAATACTATCACTATAGTCATCCTGAATTACTTGAGCTGTCACCCCAGGAATACTTGGTAAATCACCAGTACCTTTACCTATTTTTAACTGAGCCTTCATTCCCTTTTCCATATGCTGGGAAATATCACAATGGACTAGATAGGTTTTATCATTAGGTGGAAAAATCAAGGTTCCAGAGATTTTACCTGGCCCTGTTAATTCCATATGAAACATGCCTTTAGGATATAAATACTTAGGCAAACCATGCATCATAAACTGATGACGAACATTATCATCATTAATGAAGTTAATAGTTAATTTTGTACAAGGTTTAAAATGAAACTCCTGTGTATCAAAAGCAAACATTGTACCTGGAAATTTTTCTGAGTATTTATGTCCTGCATGGACTGTGATCTCCTCAGTTGCAGCAATTTTACTACAGCCTCCAGGCAAAGTATCTGTATTCTGTCCCATGATCATACCGCCATCCATATCCATTAAATGGCCATCACCATGATCCATCAACAAACCGCCATGATCCAAAAACTCTTTTTCAGAGTACGCAGGCGAAGATACGGCTAATGAAATAGCTATTGTTAGTATTATTTTACGAATCATGACTGCTCTCCTTTTTTAGAAGAAACCATTGCCATGATTTTTTCACGATTTAAAAAGAGTATATAGGCAACAATTCCTAACAACAAACCTACTATAAAGTTACTAACAGAATCATCTGATGTATCTTGGTTTGCGTAAAAACTAGCTGGTTTTGGCCCGTCTTCTACCACCGCCTCTTTACCAGCTGGTGGAGCCTTGTAGCCTTTACCATCAATTTCACCCAGACTATTCCATGCATCAATATTTTGCCAGACAGGTAATTTTCTATCATGGAATTTTTTTGTAAACAATGGAGTAATATCTTCTCCAATTCCCATGGGTAATCCTAGTTCATTTAAATATTTTTTATAAACCAAAGCACTTACATTACCACCGGGATTCATCCCATTCGTTGTAATTCCTTTTTCTCTATGGTCATGAAAAATCCAGATTCCCTGCCCATAACTATGTAAACCATCATCTTTAGTACTGATTAAAAGATCATTACGTTGAGCTGGGGCAATATCATAAATATCGCGCATTATCTGTGCTTGTGGATTTTGTTTAACACCATCATAATGAGTGATAGTCCCCTTATGTCCATGAGTATGTAATGCCAAAGTTTCACCAGCACTATTGAAGACCCTATATTTAATATTTTTATCAGGCTCCGCAACAATAATTGATTCTCTCAGCGTATAGGGGAAAGATCGACCATTCAACGTATAATAATCTTCAGTTGACTCCGTCATGTCATACTCACGATTCATTTTTTTTGCAATTAATCGAGGATCATTAAATTCCTGAACAATATTGTGCATTTCTTTGTCTATTGCATGGTAATGCAGATCATATTCACTATCATATTCTTCCAAAACTGCTTTGGAAGGGTATCGCACCTGACCGCCACCTACATTGAAAGTTTGCACATGGTTATTAGGGCGGTTTTCTTCAACGACAAACATTCCCACTAAACCCATCGCTAAATGTGAATGCGTTTGTACATGACAATGATAGACAAAAGTCCCTGGTTGTCTGGGACGAATTTCGTAGGTTTTGCTTTGCCCAGGTAAAACAAATTTATCACTGGTTTGTGGAACACCATCATTCCCTTCACCAGAACTATCAACCCAAGGATGATCCACACCGTGTAAATGAATAGTATGCGGAAAATAATGAGTATTTTCCAAGTGAATCCAAACAGTATCACCCTGTTCAACACGAATAATAGGTGATGGCGCTCTTAATAAGGGGTTTGCATCAGTACCAACAAAGCTAGTTGTCGCCATTCCACGTGATTTTGGTGCAAATACCCACATAGCGGGCTGAATCCCCGGCGCCATATCGAATGTTGGAACAAATCCATTAAAATCAGGAGAATGCCCATTTAATTCAGCAACTTCAAGCTTAATAATAATATGATCTGGGTCGCCATCTCCATCCATATCATTCTTTTTAATGATTGCATCAGCAGCGTAATATGTATTCATCAATGTTTCCATTGAAATATTATTTGTACCTTTTACTTCTGCTGCAATTTGTGCCGGATTATCAGGGGCACAACGTAAAGATTCTTGCATCTTTACGCCATCTATTGTTTGAGCTAAACGCCACTCAGGCTCATACCCAGCACAAAGCGCTTCTACTCCACCATTATCAACTTCTACTGTTTTAGGTAACCCTACTGCAGCTGATACCAAAAGTGGCATCAGCCCAGCAGCAACACCCAAAAGTACACTTAGGGGTTTTTTTTGCATTTTATCTACCTTCAAAATTACTTTTTATTCTTTATCAGTTAGGGTTGTTGCATCTTTAAAATAACTATCCACTTTCTTTTTGAATCCTTCATTTGAAATATAAAAAGCGTATAGTCCTGCCATAATAACAAGTAGATACATTAAATAATCAGTTAAACTTGAAGGTGCGCCTGTACCTGCGTTAAAAGACATATGAGCATCAAGTCTTTCACCATTATCCTGATGTAATGTGATATGAATTAAATATTTTCCTGGCTCTGGAACGCCATTTGGTAACGTTAAAATAACTGTACCCGATTTTTGTTTTTTTGCCTCTCGGAAGAAAACTCGTGTGCCTTCTGGCTCTTTTGTTACTTCAAATTCAACAGCCATATTACGGTATCTAGGATCTTGATAATCAAAGACCAACTGGGTCATTGCACCTGTATCAGGAAGACTTCCGCAAAATTCATCTCCTGGGTATGACACTGATTGATAGGCTGTATAATGAATCCAGTGATCTGGTTCTAGTTCAAACTTACACTGATCGGTGTCAGTTCCGGCTGCACCACCATGTGCAAAAAGTGCTGATGAAAATAATAACCCCAGAAGACTGAGAAAAGTCGTTCTTAAAATATGTTTTGTGTTCATGATACCTTCCTGTTTTTTATATTTAATTTATAATTATAATTATTTCAAGCTTAACATTATAAAACACTACTAACTGCAAGTGTATTTTAACTGAAAATAACATCTAAAACTAGCACAACGCTTAATGCAAAAGAAAAGAAATTGTGCTAAGTGGGATTCTATATCATAATTTTAATTAATGTTAATATAATTATTAAAGCAATTTTATTTGCCAATGCTCTTGCCTTTCCGTAGACTTTCCCTTACTAAATTCTTGCTTGGGTAAATAATGTCCTCTTTACGTGAAACTTCCGAATGGCTCGCTTTAAAACAACACCACAAAGAAGTCATCAACCTTTCAATGAAAGAACAATTTTCTGATGATAATGACCGTCACCAGAAATTTTCTTTGCAATTTAACGATATTCTCTTTGATTTTTCTAAAAATAGAATCACCTCAGAAACGCTTCCTCTATTGATTAAACTTGCCCAACAAGCCAAATTAACTGACAAAACTAAGGCCATGTTTACTGGAGAGATCATAAACACGACCGAAAACAGAGCTGTTTTACATACAGCTCTTCGAAACAGAAGCAATACGCCTATATACTTCGACGGAAAAGATGTCATGCCTGAAATAAATCAGGTTTTGACTAAAATGCGTCACTTTTCAGATAAGGTAAGATCGGGGGAATGGAAGGGCTACACCAACAAAGCAATTACAGATGTCGTAAATATTGGTATTGGCGGCTCCGACTTAGGGCCAAAAATGGTTGCTACTGCTCTTGAACCTTATTCCACACCCAATTTAAAGTCACATTTTGTTTCTAATGTTGACCAAACAGATATTATCACAACACTTAAACGATTAAACCCAGAAACAACGTTATTTTTGATCGCATCAAAAGTATTTAACACAAAAGAAACGATGACGAATGCACACACTGCCCGAAAATGGCTGTTAAACTCTGCATTCGATAAATCTGCTATCACTAAACATTTTGTCGCAATTTCTACGCACAAAGAAAATGTTTCTGCTTTTGGAATTGACACAGAAAATATGTTCGAGTTTTGGGATTGGGTGGGCGGGCGATATTCTCTTTGGTCTGCAATTGGGTTATCTATCGCTATTTCCATAGGCATGGATAATTTTGAAGAACTATTAAAAGGTGCTCATTTAGCTGATCAGCACTTTCAAAATACACCTTTAGACAAAAATATACCAGTCACTATGGCTTTACTTGGTATTTGGTATAACAATTTTTTTAAAGTAGAATCTCACGCTCTGCTTCCTTACGACCAATCTCTATATTTCTTTGCTGACTATTTTCAACAAGGTGACATGGAGAGCAATGGTAAAATGGTTACTACTGATGGACAAGAGGTTGACTACAATACAGGCCCCATCATCTGGGGGCAACCGGGAACAAACGGTCAACATGCTTTTTATCAATTAATTCATCAAGGCACAAAACTCATTCCCTGCGACTTTCTTGCTGCTGCTCAAGGACATTATGACTCGCCCATCCATCATGATATTTTAATGTCTAATTTTTTAGCACAACCAGAAGCTCTAATGAATGGTAAAACAAAAGAAGAAGTGGAGCGAGATATTGGGACATCTGATCCTTTATTAGTCATGTCAAAAGTATTTCCAGGGAATAAACCCTCAAATTCGTTCCTTTATAAAAAACTTACACCGCGTACTCTCGGAACATTGCTTGCTTTTTATGAACATAAAATTTTTGTTCAAGGCGTTATTTGGAACATCAATTCATTCGACCAATGGGGGGTTGAATTAGGAAAAGTATTAGCAAAAGCCATCTTACCAGAATTAAAAAGTGGAGAAATCATCAAAACGCATGACTCCTCTACAAATGCGCTGATTAACACTTACAAAAAACTTCGCGACGAACAAAATATCTGAGCAAAAATAGAGATATTGTACTTAGCCCTCTATTACTTCATAACCATCTACAATATTTTAAAAAAACAGCTATATTTATATAACAATCAGTTGTTATCTTCTTTCTGCGCATAATGCTCACTAATTTATCAAAACAGCTCTTTAAACCCTTTCTGTACTTCGCCTTTTTAGTGGCACTTTCCGCTTGTGATAATTATTCACCATCACACAGGGGCTTTTCAACACTTGACCAAATCAAACAAGAAGGCACAATCAATATACTGACACGCAATCATTCAGTATCTTACCCTAAATTTTCAGAAGGATTGACTGGATTTGAGTACGATTTAATTATGCTTTTTGCCAATAGACTAGGTGTCAAAGTTAACTTTATCGTCCCTAATGATTTTTCAGATATTTTAAAAAAAATATCATCGAATCAAGCGCATATTGCAGCGGCTGGCCTTACAGTTACTCAAGCACGTAAAAAAAACATGCGTTTTAGCTCTACTTACCAAAGTATTAAAGAACAGGTTATTTATCTTTCCGGTAAAAAACGACCTAAAACTATTGCTGATTTAACGCAAGGAATTCTTGAAGTCCCTAAGGGAAGTAGCCATATAGAAAGTTTGGAAGTTTTAAAAACCGAACATCCAGAACTGACTTGGAACACGAATGCTGAATTAAACTCAGAAGCCTTAATGTATTTAGTTAACGAAGGGTTAATTGACTATACTATTGCCGATTCACACCGGGCTGATTCATTAAAACAATTCTATCCTAAGTTATATTCTGCTTTTGACATTTCCACAAAACGCCAGCTTGCCTGGGCTTTACCCCTATCAAATGATAATAGCCTTTATAACGAAGTCAATAGTTTTTTTAAAGAAATCTCGCAAGATAAAACACTTAAACATTTACTTGATAAATATTACGGTAATTCTAAAAACTTAGCTTATTTTGATAACCGTATTTTCCGCGTGCATGTAGACCAACGCCTGCCAACTTTTATATCACATTTCAAACAACAAGCAAAAAACAACACGCTTGACTGGAGGCTATTAGCCTCTATCGGCTACCAAGAATCGCATTGGCGACCTAATGCAAAATCACCTACAGGCGTAAAAGGGATTATGATGCTTACTAAAAAAACAGCGAAACAAATGGGAATTGTTGACCGCACTAATCCTGCTCAAAGCATCAAGGGCGGGGCAATTTATTTTAAAAAATTACTAAAAAAAATACCCAAACACATCCATCAACCTGACAGAACATGGTTTGCTTTAGCCTCTTATAATGTAGGGTTTGGCCATTTAGAAGATGCTCGAACTATTACAAAACAAAGAAATGGTAACCCTGACAAATGGCTAGATGTAAAAGCATCACTCCCTTTACTCGCCAAAAAGAAATGGTATAAACAAGCAAAATATGGCTACGCAAGAGGCAACGAACCTGTTCAGTATGTAGAAAATATAAGGGGGTACTACAACTTATTAGTTTGGCTTACTGAGGAAAATAAAATAGAAAAACAAGTGATGTTACAAAGAAGCCAGGGGTTAATCGCTTCCAAACTTTAAAATTTACAACTATCTTCCAGGCAAAAACCGTATCCCCGTCTATACTTAAAATATTGATTAAAAACCTTAAAACAGGTAATTGTAATGTCTGTCATTGAACAACATAAAAAACAAAGTATTAATAGTTTTTTACAACACCCAAATATTGATGAATATATTTTTATTTCATTAGTTGCTGCAAGTTTTATAGGTGAACTTTTAATGAAAACATCATTATTAGTTGGCTTTTATTACTGGCTTGCTATAACTCCATTTTTTTTCATTTGTTCCATTTTAAGTGAAAAATCTAAAGCTATTCGAACGGGGCGTGAAACAGCATTCATGATCAGGTATGAACTTTTTTATTGGGGCAGCGCTTTTGCTGCTGTTCTTCTTACCATCACACTCTGGGATTTTGACCGAATTGGTCCTTCTGAAGCAAGCATATTTATCCACATTATTTTAGCTCATACAATGTTTTTAAGTGGGATTGCATTAGGACTCCGTTTCTATCTAATAGGCATTCTCCTTTTCCTAACAGCATTTTTTAGCATCACTTCTCAATTTTCATTAAGTTTTAGTCTTGATTTAGTAGTCATTATTTTTGTTGTTTGGGCAGGTTTAAAAGTTAAAACTCAATTTATCTTACCCATTCTTAAAAGGGAATCAGATTTTACAAAAAATAAAGAGGGATACCCTGAAAAAGAACGCAGAATCTCATAAAAATTAGTTCACAGGGAGCCGGGTAGCAGGGGTGAAATATTAATTTTAATTTACTTGTATACCATAAAGGACTCTATAACTTATATGGAAGGATACAGAAGAAAAGTAATTATTCATCTACCTTATTTTTTAACTCTAATGCAGCCTGATATAATACTTTTTTTCTTGCTCCCGTAATTTCAACAGCCATAGCCACCGCTGTTTTAATAGAACACTCTTTCAATAATACCAATAAAACTCTTTTCTGTTCATCCGTTATTGTATCTATCCTTTTTTCTATAATGGCACCTTCGACTAGTACAACAAATTCTCCCTTTTGCATATTCGCACTTTGTTTTACTGTTTCAACAATTCTACCCAATAAATCACTAACCACTGTTTCATAAATTTTAGTTAGCTCTCTTGCAATCACAATTTTTCGATCTACCTGTATCACTTCAGCCAAATCATCAAGAGAAGCTACAATCCTATGACTTGATTCATAAAAAACCCATGTGATAGGCGTATTTTTCTTAGTCATAAAAAAAGTTTTTCTAGCTGAAGATGTTCTCGGCAAAAAACCCTCAAATGAAAACTTTGTGACCGATAAACCAGACACAGATAAAGCTGCAATTAATGCACATGCCCCTGGGATTGGCGAGACCTCAACACCCTCCTGTTTGGCCAATTTTACCAACGGCATGCCGGGGTCGCTTAACAAAGGCGTCCCTGCATCAGAAACCAATGCAACTGATAGTCCGTTTTTTATTTTATCAATCAACCCTGGTGCTACTTTTTCTTCGTTATGTTGATGAATTGAAATTAATTTATTATTAATTGCATAATGCTGTAATAATATTTTAATATGTCGAGTATCTTCAGCAGCAATTAAGTCAACTTTCTTTAAAGTTTCAACCGCTCGATAGCTAAAATCTGCTAAATTACCTATTGGCGTTGCAACAACGTATAATTTACCGCACATATTCTCTTAATTCCCTATGCTAAATATCAGACCATTCATGAACTGTCATTATTTACTATATCCCTGTTTCTACCTAATTTTTTTGACCAGCTGCGCGACAGAGACTATCCAGCAAAGGAATTCCAGCCCTAGTAAAATGACTCAGGCTGAATCATTTACCTATAGCGGACAGCATGAAAAAGCGGCACAAATGTATCAAACATTAGCTAAATCAAAACCTGAATACCAAGATAAATTTAGCCTTTTAGCGGTTGATTCCCATATCCAATCAGGCAACAACCAATCGGCACAAAAATTAATATCTACAATCAAACCTTCATCGCTATCAACTGAACAACGAAGTAAATTAAATTTGCTTTCTGCACAACTTCTATTAAGAAGGGGCGAAGCCGTAAAAGCATTGGACAAACTCAAAATAACACAAGTCTATACGTTACAAAGAAAAGACCAAATAACCTATTACCAATCTTTAGCCTTTGCTCATTCCTTGACAGAGAATCAACTGCTAAGTGCTCAAGTTCGGATTGAATTAACTCAATTTCTTGATACTGAAGAAGATCGTGTTAAAAACAATGAGGTTATTTTTAACACTATAAATCTAGTTCCACTAGAAACACTTTACCAGTACCAATCAGAAACACCTGATATATTAAGTGGGTGGGTAGCATTATCCATAATTTATAAAACGTCTCAATCAAAACAAGACCATACAAAACTACAATCTGATGTTTATAGATGGCAGCGGCAGAATCCTCAACACCCAGCTAATTCCGGTTTTTTAGATTCCTTATTTGTTGAAAGTTCAAAAATAACTTTCAAAACGCCATCTTCTATTGCCATATTGCTACCTGAGTCAGGTCGTTTTGCTCAAGCGGGTCAAGCAATAAAAAAAGGATTTATGGAGGCTTTTCATCAAAACCATTCTGATGGAAAACTGGCTATTCAATTTTATGATAGCTCAGCCTATAACCCTGCCGACTTATACTACCAGGCCATTTCAGAAGGTGCTGAATTAATTATTGGACCTCTAAGTAAAGAAAATATACAAACGCTTGTTAACAATGTTGAGCTATCAGTTCCTGTTCTGGCACTTAACCATATTCCCGGTTTAGTTAAGGACAATCTTTTTCAATTTGGTTTAAGCCCAATTGATGAATCACAACAAATTGCGACTAGAGCCAGTCTTAAAGGAATTAAAAACGTACTCATCATTGCACCAGAAACTAACCAGGGAAACCGGATTAGCAATTCATTAACAGAATATTGGCAAAATATAGAAGGTGTTGTTCTGAACTCTCAGCTATACAACCCTAAAGAGAATGACTTTTCTAACCCCATTAAAGGTTTACTTAATCTTAACGAAAGTAAAAAAAGATATAATCAACTCCAACGCTTTTTAGCAACAGAGATTCATCATAAAAAACGTGTACGTCGCGATGCTGATGCAATTTTTTTAATTGCTACCCCTAAAATTGCCAGATCAATCTATCCTCAACTTCGATTTTACGGGGCAACTAATATACCTGTTTACTCGGCATCTAATATATACACAGGCATACCCAATCCATCATTAGATCAAGATCTCAATAAAATTACATTTTGTGATATTCCCTGGTTATTCCCATCTTCCTATTCAGGTGACTTAGACCAAGAGTCGCTGAAAGAAATTTGGCAGCAAATCCCTAACAAATATTTAAGACTAGTCGCCTTGGGAATTGACTCTTTTAACCTAGTCAATTATCTGAATCAACTTGATACGGTAGCTTACACGGGAGCAACGGGAAAATTATCTCTCAATATGGAAAATAGAATTACACGTCAATTGGTCTGTGCTAAATTTGTTAAAGGTGAGGCTATTTTACAATCACCTCTTTATGAAGAAAACATTATTGCAGATGAACAAAATATGATTGATACTAATGAGATAATCGACTGAAGAGCACCTCTATTACTTGTGGATGAGATTGTGAGAGCCAAAATATTCAAGATCAAGGCGAAATCTGCACGTAATAGCAGGCTATTGCGAAGGATTTCAAAGCTTCCTCTCCTCGATAACTGCTCCTGCGTTATTCTACTTACGGGCTTCCTGCCCTAATGATTACGCCCCTCACCTACATCCATGTAGGCGACGCAGAGATTGGGTATTTTGGACTCAATTTTTCCATTCATCAATTAATAAAGGTGTCCTGAATGTTTAACAAAACAAAATCATCACACTTGATACGTGGAGAGAAATCAGAACAACTTGCACAGCAATATCTAATAAAACAAGGCTTACAAGCTGTAGAAAAAAACTATTATTGTAAACATGGAGAATTAGATTTAATTATGCGTGACCAAGAAACATTAATCATTATTGAAGTAAGGTATCGGAAATCATCAAAATTCGGTAGTGCTGAGGAAAGTATTACTCCAGCAAAACAATCCCGTATAATAGCCACCACACAGCACTATTTACTCGTTAATAAAATTAAAAGCGCCATTCGCTTTGATGTAATAGCAATGTCCGGTAATAATGAAATAAACTGGATAAAGAATGCATTTTAATCCTAGAAAAATCAGTTAAGCACAGATTTTGTGGAAAATCTGGGCGAAAAAGATTAAAAAAGCTTTAGCGATTCTTATGCTTTAGTACAAAGAATAGCTCACAGATAATGGCCATAGTCCTTATCAAGAGCTGTTCTGCAGGATTTTCGTCCAGATTTTTTCACAAAACCGTAAGGCGATTTTATCTCACCAATGGACGGCTAATAAATAACTTAGATTCGTCAAATATACAGTAACTTATGTACAAACCTAGCGTTCAACTGATTTTTCTAGGATATAATGCAACGTCTCTATTTTTCTTCAATTTATCTTGATCTATGAGCCTACAAGACCGTGTAATTAATCA
>CAZZIX010000057.1:9550-12377 GCA_964654345.1 uncultured Methylomarinum sp. | reverse complement strand
CACCTTATCATGCTAAAAATACTTTTTTAAGTATTGGTAAAACGGTGAAGTATGCTGGTTTTAAAAATGTAGAACAATATCATCATAATGTTCCAAGTTTTGGTGAATGGGGCTGGACGATTGCGACTAAAAACGGCCAATCAGCAAAAGTTAGAATTATCAATAAACACGGGTTAGATGTGAAAGATGGCTGGGCAACGCAAGGTGTTTTATTAGCTTCGTTTGAATTTAGTGATCATTTCTTTGAAAATATTGATGATATTAAAATCAATAGAATCAATAATCAGGCCGCGTATCAATATCATTTACAAGATTGGGAAAAACAGCAAGGGATCTATAGTCCTGCAAAACAAGAAAGTGTTAATTAATCCACCCATCCATATAAACTAGTTTTTTCAGTATAGGCGTTCTTATTGATCTAAACTAGCTTCCTTACCCCGGAACCAGCGATTATTAGAGCTTCAGCGGTTGATTTGTTTTTGTTCAGATTGGGTTAGCTTAATTCTGCACTCCATATTTTTAAAAATATGTGTTGTTTTATCTTTCAAAAACAACCCTGCTTTTGTCAGTGCAATCTCTTTTTCTCTTTCATCTAAAGGTGATTTAATCCGTTTAATAAACCCTTTTTTTCAAGCCGTTTCAAAACAGGCGGTCTATGCCATTTTATGTGGGTTGGGCTGCCGTATCTTGGCTGCCCAACATAACGTATGCTAAAAATATAGGTTAACAATAGAGCCGTCAGCCTATCCTACAACAATGTTCTCTTATCTTAAACAGTGCCCTGGGACCGTGCGAAATAGAACCCAGCATCACCTTGGGATTAATTGGAATAAAACCTTACGCTTTACCATTAGCCAAATAAGAGCTATGGCAGTCGCATGAATCCCTGTATTCAAGATAAAACTATCATAACTTCCTAAAGGTGTATTACTAAATAATATAATAAAATAAATGTGAACTATAAAAACATAAAGGGAAGCCTGTCCTAACGGTATAACAAGCCACCCTAGTGCTTTGTTAATTGGCAACCAATAATGAGTCAAAGCATAATAAAATACGATAAATAAAGTAATGTTATTAAAAATTCTTCCCAACCCTAGTGTCGGTTTTTGAAACCAACTTAAATATATTTGACGAAACAATTCACCTTCTAATCCCGCTAAATCACGTAAAGGCCAATAAACTGCATTCGGATTATTCAATGCAAGAAATAGAAAAGCAAGAGAAAAGCAAGAGGCGATAATAATAAGAATTATATTTTTTCGTTCTGTAATATACCCTAGTATTTTTTCCTGATGATAACCAACGACCATACCGTTAATAAATATAAGTTGCCAAGTTAACGTTGGAAAGCCCCATTCAAATCGCGCACCCGTTATTCTAAATTGATATT
The DNA here is from genome assembly GCA_964654345.1 of uncultured Methylomarinum sp. Lineage (GTDB taxonomy): Bacteria > Pseudomonadota > Gammaproteobacteria > Methylococcales > Methylomonadaceae > QPIN01. The sequence goes on along the minus strand of CAZZIX010000057.1, from coordinate 10,984 downwards.
TTTGGTTTATCCCATAAATAATGCAACTTATCACAATCAGCCAAATTGTTTTCTTGCGATGTAAGAAATACAGGACAAAAGGAGCCGCAGCAATTAAGCCAACATAGAGTCCAATGACTTGAAATTGATGTGGCCCAATTTTTAATAAAAAGGCTTGTTTAAAAATTTCAACCCAAGGTGTCCCCGCAGGGGGGTAAAGAAGGAACGCTCTACTTCTCTGTGTATTGGGTATCCAATGAGTCACTTCAAAAATATTAATGAAAGGCAATAGTCCTAATAAAACAATACTCAAGACAACAAAAACATTAATTCTATATAATTGAAAAGAACGCTTCCATAGCTTTATTGCAGAACTTTTAAATCCATCTCGAAGAAGTCGATTTTTATAAACAATACCTAAAACGATGCCTGAAAGACCTACAAAACCTTCTGCACTAGAGATTAGTCCAATTCGTTCCCAGACAAACATGCTAAAAAATGAATAATACTCCATATGGACAACAATAACGACTAGCATAATTAGACCTCTTAGAAAATCTAATCGCAAATCTCTACCACTGCTATTACCAGGGTATGCATTTCTTGAAATGTTTTGATTATTTATCAAAGGCCTCGAACACTCATTTATTGATACTCCATTAAAAACTATCTCTCATACTATTTATTTTGCTTTTACACTCGCTTTTGGTACTAATACTGATAATCCGAAATTAGGTGATACATTAACTAGAAGCAAAAACAGTGATGCAGCATAAGGCATAGATTGAACTAATAATACCCCCACCCATAGCTGTCCATTTAAATTACCAAAATGCTCTAGCGACATCATTGCATAAGCAGCAGACCATAATAAAATTAAAAAGACTAACTCTTGCCAAATAATGATTAATCCAGCTAGAAAAGGCTTATCTTTTTCAAATTTAGGCGTTCTTAAAAAAGGACGTCCTGAGGTAAAAAGCCCCTGCCAAACTGCTTTTGCAACAGTATGTGTCAAAGCTAAACCCGCAATCGCAGCACCCATCGTTTGAAAAAGTGAACAACCTACACGAGCCTGGTACAGCCAAACCGTTCGCATTATTTTAAATCCAAATAAACCAATGGTTGGCAAAATAAAGGCATTGACAGGAAGTTCTCCATGTATCGGATCTATTAATATTTGAGCTGTCAAAATCAAACTTGCAAAAGTAAATAATAAAGACAAAGCATCTGAAAACCACGGTAACCAGCCTGCAAAAAAGTAGTACCGTTGCGAAGGGGTTAAATCTGTTCCACTTCCTAACAATAATGCCTTCCAGTGACGTTTTAATATTTGCATAGCACCATAGACCCAGCGATGGCGTTGTGTTGTATAGCCAGATAATGTATCAGGTGTAACACCCTGACCAAATGAATCTTTGACATAAACTGAATCATAACCAGCACGATATAACCGTA
>CAZZIX010000057.1:0-9450 GCA_964654345.1 uncultured Methylomarinum sp. | reverse complement strand
TGACCAAATGAATCTTTGACATAAACTGAATCATAACCAGCACGATATAACCGTAGACCAAGCTCACTATCTTCACAAATACACCATTCGCCCCACTTTCCGACTTCTTCAAGTGCTGATTTTCTAATTAAAGTCATCGTTCCATGTTGAATAATTGCATTTGATTCATTTCGCTGAACCATCCCTATCTTGAAAAATCCTGCATACTCCCAATGGCAAAAAGCTTTAAATCCATTTTCTTTCCAGTCCCAATAATCTTGTGGAGCCTGAACAAAACCCACATCTTCTTTTTCAAAATAAGGAACTAGACTTTTAAGCCATTTAGGATCAACAAGATAATCACTATCAATCACTGCAATGATTTCTGCATCTTTAGCCGTCTGTTCAAGAGCATGATTAATTGCGCCTGCTTTATATCCTGGCCAGTTTTCCAGATGAAAAAAACGAAATTTTTCTCCGAGCCGCTTACACTCTTCTTCAACAGGCTGCCATACAGCTGGATCATCAGTATTATTATCCATCACTAACACTTCAAGATTTGGATAATCTAACTCAACTAATGCCGCTAAAGTTTTTTTCACCATGTCTGGTGGCTCGTTATGGATTGGCACGTGTAGTGATACTTTAGGATAAACAAAATCATCTGGGGCTGATAAAGCTTCAAAACTCCTTTTTCCTTTACGATTCCATAGTACCTCTGAAATTTCCAGACTTTCAACCAATAACACAATCACGGCCATTAATTGCATGGCTAACAACAGCCCCCAAAGTATGGTGCTCATCGTTGTTTGATATTGACTTGCCCCAATAGAAGCAGTCCAGGCAATAGTTGATGCTGATAAATTCGCAATAATGCCAAAAAAAATCTTCCCAGATAAATCCATTCGACTACTAGTAAAAAGGAAAATTGTCATTAAAACCATACTAAAAACTGCTGCACCTAAAGCCCAGTTTTTCCAGTTAGGAAGATTCAGCACATCACCATACATTTTAAACTTAGGCTTTCGCTCAGCATTAAACAACCCCCAATAGGCACCAGCAGAACCCTCTAAAACTTGCTTCCATGGTTGATCAAACGCTTCAATCACATAATAAATTAACTTATCTTCCTTCGCGCGGTTTAAAAAATCCCGGATAAACTTTGCCTGACTTGCCAAGCTTGCTTTTGCCTCACGCTGAGGTTGGCCTGCAGAAGGCCAACCCGTTTCAGTAATAATTATAGGCTTGTCAGGAAAGGCTTCTTTTAACTCATTATATCGATCAAAAACATAGTCTACAGCTTCGTCAGCAGGAACCCCTTCCCAGTAAGGTAAAAAATGCGCGGCTATAAAATCTACTTCTTCTGCAAGCTCTGGGTGTTTAAGCCATATATCCCATGTTTCCGATGTACTAACAGGACGCCATGTATTTTTTTTAACATGTCTAATGTAAGGAATAAGCTCTTCTACAGTCAATTCATTCCGTGTAATAGTCTCATTACCCACTATTGTGCGAACAATATTTGGATGATCTTCACGACTAATTTTAATTAAAGTGTCTACTTCTTGCTGCGCTATGTTTGGGTCTTTAGTAACCCAAGCCCCAAGAGTTACATTTAGATTATACTTAGCTGCAAGCGCTGGTATTTTATCAAACCCATTCAATACACTATATGTCCGCACTGCATGAACTTTCCCCTCTAACAACAAAAGATCCTGGTCTATTTCTGCTTCTGAAGGAAACTTATTTTTTTGTGGGTTATCATCACGACGAGCAGGGTTAAAAGCCACCCCCATCATTAACCCTTCCCATGATTGAACCTCATCAGGTTGATTCACATAAGCCCAGAAAAAAAAGTTGGCCATTACTATTAAAGCAAGTGTAATGATCGAGATTGTTATCCTTTTCATAATTGATTCTTTTAATTTAGTCTAGTTTTTAAGGGACAGAGATTTCGCTTAATAGCTTGCAAATATCACATAAGAAAACTGCCAATTTCTTACCGATAACATTCAGTAGAAACTAAGGCTTTTTTACAAGATAAAACTTCTATTATTCCATTTTTTGTGAGCTACTTCAAAGAAAACAACCCTTTTAAAATTGTTCTTTATAATAAATATACACTTACCCCAACAAGCTCAATTTTGTTAAAGGTAAGCTACTTTCTTAGATAAATGCCAGCAAATAACTATAAATAAGTCTAGATATTTTCCTTTGTCTAAAGATACAATAAACAAAGTAATGATGTCTTTAGTTACTTTTCAACTTTAGATATTAAACAGTTTTAACTTTTTGATTCCACGTCCATCATCTTTCGCCTACTCTGACAAAACTCTAATGAAAAAGTTTTTATTTATTTTACTTCTTGGCTTACAAGCTTGCGGGCAAACTGGCCCGCTATATCTCCCAGATCAAGAACCACCAATCCATACGGACAAAGAAAAAGAATAAAATGGATTATTTTAATTATCAAAACAGCAAACTTTTTACTGAAGATGTTGCTGTGGAAGACATTATCAATCAATATGGCTCTCCCTGTTATATCTATTCTCGTGCTACCTTTGAAAAACACTGGAATGCCTTTGATTTAGCCTTTGGTGAGCACCCTCATTTAATTTGTTATGCTGTTAAAGCCAACTCAAATATTGCAATTCTCAATCTTCTTGCTCGCTTGGGTTCTGGGTTTGATATTGTTTCATTAGGAGAATTAAACCGTGTATTAACAGCAGGCGGTGATCCTACGAAAATTGTTTTTTCTGGCGTCGGCAAACGTGAAGATGAAATCCTTGCTGCCTTAAAGACGGGCATCCGTTGTTTTAATATTGAAGTCAGTGACGAGCTAGATAGAATCAATCAATTAGCTGGAAAAATGGGGGTTATTGCTCCTGTTTCATTTCGAGTAAACCCTGATGTTGATGCAAAAACACACCCTTATATATCAACAGGACTTAAAGAAAATAAATTTGGCATTGATATTCAACAAGCATTAACGGAATATCGCCGTGCTTCCAAAATGGATAATATAAAAACTATTGGAATAGACTGCCATATAGGATCGCAATTAACAGAAACAGCGCCATTTTTAGCTGCGCTTGATAAAGTGCTTGATATTGTTAGCGCCTTAAAGCAAGATGGAATTAATTTACATCATATTGATTTAGGTGGTGGACTAGGTATCCGTTATCAAAATGAAAAGCCGCCAGAACCGGCTGAATATGTTGCAGCAATTTTAAAACGTTTAGGCAATACTGATTTTGAAATCGCTTTAGAGCCCGGTAGAGCCATTGCAGGGAATGCAGGCCTCTTAATTACTCAAGTAGAATATCTAAAACCCACTGAACACAAAAACTTTGCCATTGTGGATGCAGCAATGAACGATTTGATCCGCCCTTCCTTGTATAATGCCTGGCAAGAAATAATTCCAGTCAATAAGCACAGTTCCGCTGTTGAGAACAAATGGGATATAGTCGGGCCAGTCTGTGAAACAGGCGATTTTTTAGGAAAAGATCGAGACTTATGTTTAGAAAAAGGAGACTTATTAGCTATACGTTCCTCTGGAGCGTATGGCTTCACCATGAGTTCAAACTACAATTCAAGACCTCGTGTCGCAGAAATCATGGTTGATGGGGACAAAATACATTTAATCCGAGAGCGTGAAAGCATTCCTCAACTTTGGGCAGGGGAAAAGTTACTCCCGTAAATTATGATTACTTTTACAAAAATGCATGGCTTAGGTAATGACTTTATTGTTATTGATGCAATTAATCAGTCTATTTCATTATCACCTGAACAGATTCGGTTGATGGCGGATAGAAATTTTGGCATAGGTTTTGACCAATTATTACTGGTTGAAAAACCAGTCAGTGATAATGCTGATTTTAAATATCGCATTTTTAATGCGGATGCAAGTGAAGTTGCCCAATGTGGCAATGGTATTCGCTGCTTTGGTCGATTTGTACATGATAAAAACTTATCGGATAAAAATGAAATTAGAGTCGACACAAACGCAGGGCAATTGTTACTAACCTTTAATGAAGACGAGCAGATTACAGTCAATATGGGGGTTCCTTTACACTCACCTGCAGAAATCCCAATAGATACTGATCAGGAAGCTCTTTTTTACACGCTTTCTGTTAATAATACCGAGAAAATTTTGGGTGCAGTATCAATGGGCAATCCCCATGCAGTGTTACAAGTGGATAATATTAACTCAGCTCCTGTTGCAGAACTCGGAAAATCACTAGAAAATCACCCTTTCTTTCCAGAACGAGCTAATATAGGCTTTATGCAAATAATGAATCGGCAGTCTATTAAACTACGCGTATATGAACGAGGTGCAGCCGAAACCTTAGCCTGTGGTAGTGGGGCTTGTGCCGCTGTTGTCATCGGCATAGAACAAGGTTTGCTAAATAAAGAAGATGTTAATGTAGAGCTACCTGGCGGACAATTACTAATCAACTGGTCTGGCCGAGGCCACTCTGTATTTATGAAAGGCCCGGCAGTTTCAGTTTTTGAAGGACAAATAAATTTATGAATAATACAAATCCAAAAGTAGATAATTCAGATCAAGAGGATCTTAGTTCACAAAAAGTTGAAGAATACTTACATCATCACCCTGAATTCTTTCATCAACATCTAGATTTATTAGAAAACATGAGTATCCCCCACCCTAGTGGGAACGCAGTCTCTTTAATTGCCAAGCAACTGGAGTTATTTAGATCAAAATATCATGATTTAGAAAGTCAACTAACTGGGCTGGTTAAGATTGCAAAAGATAACGATACTTCTTCCAGCAGAATGCACGAACTTACACTTGCGTTGTTAGAGGCCAAAAATATTGAAGAAGTTGCTTCAAACCTCGACAAAGTTTTCACTGACTGTTTTTTAACAGACTATTCTTCTATTCGTATTATTAAAAACAATAATGAACAGCCTACTAATAACATTTTTGTTAATACAGATGATAAAAACCTAGTCCATTTTGAAAAAGAGCTTAATTCTAACCAATCAACATGCGGCTTACCCACGTTAGCTCAAGCTAAGTTTTTATTTGGAAATGCTGTTGCAACGGAAATAAAATCTTCTGCCATTATTCCAATGTCCTTTACCAACCTAGAGGGTCTTATAGCTATTGGTAGCAAGGATGAAAATCGTTTCCACTACAGTATGGGGAATTTATTTCTAACTCAAATGAGTGAAATCATTGCCACACGTTTAATTACTCTTTTAGACAGCTAAGGAACGTGCAAGAAATAACTAAAACAACTGACTTGTCTTTTTGTCCGTCTTCAGCGTTGTTCCAACAGTTGCGTAGCCAGCTATGCGCCTATTGGAACGCCTTGAATACGAACAAAAACCCAGCATCAGTTGCTTTAGTTATTCCTTCCACGTTCCTAAATTCTTAGAATGGAGGTTAATGCCCAACAAAACCTTGATGCATTTTTTCAATATATGGAAGTCGAAAAAAGGGCTTCTGATCATACTTTAAAAAGTTACCAGCGTGATATTAAGCAATTAAAAAACTACTGTTCAAGTCAGCAATATCAAAACTGGAATTTGGTTCAACCCTCGGATATTCGTAAACACATAGCAAACCGACACAGAAATGGTATTAGTAGCAAATCTTTACAAAGAGAACTCTCTGCGATACGAAGTTTCTATAATTATCTTCTAAAAAAACATATCGTAAGCAGTAATCCTGCAAATCATATCCGAGCACCTAAGCAAGAACGAAAATTACCTAAAGTATTAGATGTTGACCAAGTTTTTGGCATACTGGAAACAAATCCAGATTCACCGTTAGAAATACGTGACTTAGCCATGTTTGAACTATTTTATTCATCCGGACTACGCTTGAGTGAGTTGGCAAATTTAAACATTGGAGATATTGATTTTACTGACCATTCATTAAGAGTCAGATCTGGAAAAGGCGGGAAGCAAAGAGAATTACCCATTGGAAGTAAAGCCATAGCTGCAATCAAAAAATGGCTTACTTATCGCACCGAAACAACAGATGAAGCACTATTTACTTCAACAAAAGGCCAACGCATAGGTCAACGGAGCATCCAGCTTCGTTTAGACAGGTGGTGCAAAAAAATTGGTTTACCAGAGCATGTCCACCCCCATATGTTAAGACATTCTTTTGCTAGTCATCTGTTGGAATCTAGTCAAGATATTAGAGCGGTTCAAGAATTACTTGGCCATAGCAATCTAAGCACAACTCAGATCTACACTCATTTAGATTTTCAGCACCTAGCTGATGTATATGACAAAACTCACCCTAGAGCTAAAAAAACAAATTTATCTAAATCCTAAAAACATCTACCATTCGTGATCCGAGACTGTTCAAATTTTAAATCAATTTTGATTAATATGGATTCGAATAACTTGCTTCTGGCTGTTATTTAATTCCACGCTCAAACAATTTTTCTATGATAAATGTAATCTTCATTACTATCTTATGACAGTTTTGTAATATAATGACGAGTTTTTAAAAATTCCTTAAGATATTTGCTATTTAATTACCGCATCCTTCAGGAATTAGTAAAGCCAAAAAATATAATAATACTGGGTTTTATTTGAGGAGATTATCTATGTGTTGGAGTGGTGAAGCATCAGCAGTTTTAGCTGTCGCTGGCTTAGGTACAGCAGCCTATGTCGCATATAAAGGAGAATCAAAGGAGTTATGGATACCATTAACCTACTTTGCTTTAATGGAGTTATTACAGGCAGCAACTTATGTTTATATTGACTTATGTGATAATCCTACTAATCAGGTTCTGACACTTTTAGGTTATTTACATGTTGCGTTTCAACCATTCTTTGTCAATATGGTCGCCATGTATTTTATTCCAGAAAGTGTCAAGCTAAAAATTCAAACGGTTGTCTACACCCTTTGTACTGTTAGCACAGTAGCGATGTTAATTAAATTATATCCGTTTGCTTGGGCCGGTGATTGTGTTGTTGGTACCGAGGGTTTTTGTGGACTACAAGCTTGTTCTATTTCTGGAGACTGGCATATTGCCTGGCAATTACCACTTAATGGTCTTATGTCTTCTCCTGTTGACTGGCTATTTGGTTTTGAGTGGGGGTTACATGTTTTTGCCTATGCTTTAGCTGCCTTCTACTTACCTTTTATGTATGGCTCTTGGCGCTTTGTTGGATTTCATTATTTAATCGGCCCACTTATTTCAGATATTACAACTGATGACCCAAATGAATATGCCGCAGTCTGGTGTTTATTTTCAATTGCACTTTGTGTCTCTGTCATCAAAACGCCTATAAGAAAATATTTACACGTCAAAAATTGGCCTTTTTACCCCAAACAAATATCAACTGAAGATATAAAAAAATAAATTTTAAACTTGGTATAAGGGTTCTTTTCTGAGCCCTTTCTTTAGCCCATCCTTCAATATATTATGCCCTATTTAGAACCTAACATTGATTACCGAGATGATACTTTAAGAAAAAATACTGAGTTATCAGTCGATGAGCTTAAAGCTGATGCAGAAAAACATTATAATGATTGTTACCGAGATTATTTGTTTGCCTGGTGTAACAAAGAAAATTTAGCATTACATTATGGCTATTGGGATGAGCAAACCACTTCGCACCACCAAGCACTACTCAATAAAAATCAGATACTTTATGATCTGTGTGGGATAAAACAAACTGATCATGTATTAGATGCAGGCTGTGGAATTGGTGGCAGTTCTATCTGGATGGCAAAACAACATGACAATCAAGTGACGGCCATAACTATCAGTAAACAACAAGCTAATTATGCTAAACAACATGCTAAACGACAGGGTGTTTCTGAAAAAACTAGCTTTGAAGTCTCTGATTTTTGCTCCACTCCCTTTGCAGATGCTTCTTTTGATGTAGTTTGGGGATTAGAAAGTGTTTGCCATGCTTTAAATAAAGGCGAGTTCTTAAAAGAAGCCTTTCGATTATTAAAGCCAGGTGGTCGACTTGTTGTTTGTGATGGTTTTATCCTTAGAAGAGAGTTTTCTGATGATGAATGGAAGGATATTGTGACTTGCTTAAATGGTTGGGCAGTACCAAATCTATGCTCTCGTGATGGCTTTACTCAATTATTGGAACAGAATCACTTTCAAGATATTTCGTTTAATGATATTACTGCTGAAACCTTACCTTCAGCAGACTATATGTTTAAAGTTGCTAAACGGCTCCAACCGGTTCAAAAAATAACACAATGGTTAGGCTTACGTAGTAAAGCCCAAACCGCAAACTTTAAAGTAGGGCTGGCTCAGCATAGATTATTTAAAGATCAATTAGTTGAATATGGCATTTTTACTGCAACTAAACCATCATGATGGTTGTATATAAAAATCATACTTCGGTACTATTCGTTGCAAAACGCCCCTGAACCTTTGTCACTAGATTCAAAACATAAGGAGCACCACCCATTGCAACAGCATCAACCAAACAATACCAAGCAGCGACTCCACTTGGTGGATTACCTTGGGTTAGGGTAGAAGCAGGATCAATTGCAGCCCAATTCCAAGTACCTAACGATGTTCCTATTAATTCCACCCATGTTGTAATAAAAAAAGCGCCAAGATACACCATAGGTGAACGACCTTTAAACAAATAAAGTAGATAGATACAAAACAAAAGGGTACCAATTTCATCTTTTCGACCAATAAATTCAGTCAATGTCAGAATTGACCAAATACTTCCTGCCAACACAACAAAAATAATAATCTTTCGAGCGTTTTTTAGAAAAAAATCTGTTCGTCCTAATACCACGGCTGTTAAATATACGACTCCATGTCCTGGAGGTACAAATGCAGGTACGTTTTCTAGACGATAGGTATACCCTGCCATAAAAATAGAGGCAAAATGCTCTCCTATTGTGGCAAACGATACAGCAATAAATACTTGTGCTCTGACATATTTACATTCGCCTAATAACAAATAAATTAAGGATACCCATCCACCAACACCTAGTGCATATTGAAGCTCTTTACTTGCGACTGAATCTATTAAAAAGCAAATTGTGACTACAATAAATGCAAATGCAACAATAATGTAATCTCTTTTGTTAAAGCCTGCTTCTATATCTACTGGTGGAAAATGTCTTAACATGTACGTTCCTATTCACTATAAAAGTTTTTTTATTCCTTAAAAATAGAGATACTGTCTTCTTTAGGCAACCAATTTTTACATAATCAGTAATTATAAGTGGCGCTACTTTTCAAGCACTGCTTATAATTGCCTACGTTAATGTGATAGGTAGATTTTTTCATGATACCCAAAAATTAAATCCTCCAGTCACCTTCCATTTGAGTCCAATTTTTTCTAATGCCAAAAGCCATTCACCAGCACCACTTATTGGTGCACAATGTCTTCCTATTTTTATAAGAGCATGCTTTTTGTCATTTGTTATTACAGGTTTTGATATAGTGAAATAGGAACGATATGAGTGATTATTTATACGAATACCGA
>CAZZIX010000056.1:0-12501 GCA_964654345.1 uncultured Methylomarinum sp. | reverse complement strand
GGTTATTATCTAGATTTAATTAGTTAACTAACTAATTAAATCAGACCTACCTGCTTACAACTTTGTCACAAAACAGACAACTTTTTAAACATTTTTATCTGTAGCTCTATACTGAGATATTAGACCGGTTAGGTAAAAGTTTAGATTTCTATCTCACCTTAATTTTTTAAGTATTAATTAACTATTAAATATAATGTTTTTATTTCAAAGTAGTCGTAAATCAATCAATATTATTTTAAACACTTTCAGCACTATTTTTTTTAGTTTGTTATTTATCAGTAGTGTCTCTGCATCAGTTGACCCAGTGAATCTATCCCATCCACATTGGACTATTCCACAAGGCACAGCAAGGATTGATGGTGTTCTGGACAAAGATGAGTGGTCAAATGCTTATAAAATAACCAGAAGCCAAGCTTGGCGAGATGATGGGGTTGCTGTTATTTCAATGATGTACTCTCATGAGGGGCTTTTTTTAGCTATTGATGTTGATGACAAAAACCTATGGTCAGATGGATTAGGTGGCGGCGCAGGTAACCGCTGGGAAATAGAGTCAGATGATTCAATTATGTTTTATTTTGATAGCAACAATAGTCGAGACCTATTCTTTTCAGATGATGACAGAGCCTTTGGTGTTAATTTAGCTAATTTAAATGACCCATTAAATGGAGAAGGGATCGTTCGACGTTGGAAATTTGTTAAAGGTTCTGGTGATGGTGGCGCACCGGATGTTGTTCCAGGCGGAAAATTAGTTGAAGGTACGGCATGGGCAACTCAAATTAATGGCACAGTCAATAACAACTCAGATATAGATAAAGGCTGGGTTACAGAAATATTTTTACCTTGGGCTGCGTTAAATATGTCCGCACCCATTGACGGCCAAACAATGGGAATGAATTTTGATTTAATATTTGATAATACCGGTGGAGATCGAGATTTAACAGACCACCGAAGTGGCGCTTCACGGTTTGTATTGCCTGCATTTATTGATGATCATATTCAAGGAAGCCATAGTAGTTATCATTCAACATTGGCAGGTATCAATGGCCCTGTAAATTATGCTGAAGTAATGTTTGTAGCACCGAGTTCTATTTTACAACCTAAGCCTATTTCAAACCTTAAAATAGAGAACCCTTCTGCATTTGGAGCTATTCTTAATTTTACTGCACCTGCTAATATTTCTTCTGATAATAGCCATGTTAGTTATTATGAAATTAGATACAGTCAAAACCCAATTAATAATGAAGCAAACTGGTCGGCGGCAACTATTTTTGCTAATAGATACAATGCTAAATCAGCTGGGCTAAAAGAAAGACTTAGAATTTCAGGTCTCCAGCCAAAAACCTCATTCTACGTTGCTGTTCGGGCAAGAAACAAAACCTCTGGTTTGCTTGGTAACTTATCAAATGCTCAAAAAATTAATACCTTAAATATAAAAGATAATTCAGATAAAGGCAGATTAATTGTCTCTCCCACTCATAATGGTTTAATGTTTGAAAATGGAACACCTTTTGTTCCTGTAGGTGAACATGCAGGTATTAGTTGGGGCTATTTTCGCAATCTTTTTCCTGGTGATGTTTGGGATCCTAATAATAATAAATATCAAAACTATTTCCGTGAACCTTCTTTTGAAGGGACAGCTAAAGATCATTTTGTAACTTTAGCTAATTCTGGTGTTAATACGCTTCGCTTGTACCTGGAAACTCTGGATATGGATCAAACAGGTAATCCAGAAAAACCAAGAGGACGCTATTGGATTGAATTTCCAGCAGGAAATTTTAACCCTGATATGAAGCAATATGTCCTAAATGCACTAGAAGCAGCTGCAAAACAAAACATCTATCTTATTATCGCACCCTTTGACAGTGGACAATGGGATGAAACTTTTACGAATGAACTACCTTACTATCAAGGAAATGGCGGTCCTTTAGCTTCAATCGATGATTTTTTCCAGACCCCAAAAACCTTAGATATGGCTAAAGCTAGAATGCAAGCTGTGATTAACTGGGTCAAAGAAAGCCCTCATTCAGATCATTTACTAGCTTGGGATCCCTTAAGTGAATGGGATTCTTACGAATGGACTCTTAATGCGGAAGGAGAACTTGATCCTGGTAGAGAAAGAGAAATGGTACGTCGAATCAAGTGGATCAGTGAACTGAATGATTTTATTCGTCAGCAAGACCCTGATCATCTTGTTATGACGAGTACGACTGTCCGTGATCCACGAGGCCCCTTAGCTAGATACCTTTTCCAAAGTTACAATTTTGATTTTCTAGCGCCTCATTTTTACACGACAAGCTCTGAAGAGCCAATTAATAGTCCAGATACTGATAAGAAAGTAAAACCCGCTGTAGAAAATAGCTTGTTAACAACTTATTGGTTAACGCATCAAACTAATAATGTACCACTTTTAAATTCTGAGTGGGGAATGACTAGACACCCCTGGCCTAACCACAGACCAACTTATAGTTCAAATTTCACACAAGAAGAAGATGATGCCTTATACAGAACTGTATCTTGGTCTGGGCTAACAAGTGGACAATTAGGTTCAGGCTTACGCATTGTGACGGAAGAATTGGTCGATAATTATAATAGCGTAACTGATGCAATGCGTGATGTTGAATTAACAATTAGCCGGTTTCTTAGTTCTAATAAGACACCTTCAAATCAAATAGCAACGCAACGAAAAACATTGGCAGGATCAATTAAAGCATCTAGTACAAACCATGCCCTAAATGCTTGGGGTATTGGTGATGAACAGCAAGGTCTATCCTATATATTACAAAATGGGAATGTGACTCAAGGACAAGTCAATAATGCAACGCTATCAATCCAAGGGTTAAATTCTAATCAGTTAGTCGATATAGAGTTTTGGAAAACAAAGGGAGCTGCAACCCAACCTTATTCAAAATTAAAAAGCCAGGTATCGTACGATGGAAACCTTACATTTCCTTTACCTTCGTTTAATGAAGACTTGGCTATTAAATACACGGTTTCAAGTTGTGCTACTTTTTCTAATCCACAACTTAAAATTCCTTGTGTAGAAGTTGATAACAATATTTATCAAGCATCTCTTAATCTAAAAAATGAATCATCATTGACGTTTGAACTTGATCACCTACAAACAAGCAGACAATATTCTAAGCAACAATGTGCTACTTATACGGCTAAAACAACAAAACTACATCTACCCTGCGTTATTATTGGGAATCAAAAATATAAAGCAGATTTAATATTAAATAGCCCTAACCCTATCACTTTGCAAGTAATTAATTACGCTCAGTAAAATCTTGGACTCACTCTTCTACCCGCAAAGCCATAAAACACAAAAACCTCCCAATCAAAGACTGAGGGTTTTTGAGTTTTATGGAGATACTATTTCAGCAATTTCCGTTAAGAGTAAAAAATACTGCCCACTGAGTGTGATTGAAGTAAAGAATTGCTAAGTTGGTGCTGAGGAACGAAACCCGACATGATAGTACAGGATAATTGTTGATTAACTTCTGTTATATTCAAGTTGTAGTTAAATTTTAATAAAACTAGTTGTCTGGTCTCGATTATTTATCAGCTCATTGATATTTTATTCTTCATTAAAACATTTCCACAAAAGCTTGGTAGTTAAATAATCATAGCTAGTAAAAGTGCCGAATTTTTTATACCATTGCTCAGCTACAGACATAAAAGTAATAGAGTTATTGAGAATAGACAAATTAGGATTGAAAAAAGGATCAGTTTGAGTAAGCTCCCTTTTCCAATTGTTCCTTAAAAGAATAAAATCTTGTAGTTGCCATGATTCTGCTTGATCTGGACAAAGATAGGGATAAGTCGCTTTGGATAATGCTGAAAACTTGTGCTTAATATTTATCTTTGCACTTAATTTCAAAGCAAGATTTATATCAAACCCCTGCTTTTTATAATTACAATCAAACAAATCTGCTTGATTAAATAATTCTTTTTTTACCGCCATTAGCTGCCATGGAACAGCAGAGACGTCATGATTAATCAACATCCAGGCACCATAACCAAGGTCATCTGCATCACAGGAAAAATGCCATTGCCCTGCACAGCCTTTAATCCCTAAAATTAGTCCACAGCTAAATAGTTTTCCATCACTATAGCTGATATTCCCAGTAACCAAGCCCGTATCTCCATGATTGCATTGACCAATTAATTCATCAATACAATTTTGTTCAGGACGTAATTGCCCATCTGCAAAAACAAGAATATTTCCTTGTGCTTTTTTTGCTAACTCATTAAGGCGCTCAGGAATTGTTTTGCTAATGTTATTACAAATTAATATTTCATCATCTATATGCTGTTGCCAAATAAGCTGAGTTGTTTCAATAGAGCTTTGTTGATTGACTAAAATAAGAATGGATGTTTTGGGGCGTTTTTTAAAGGGGTAAGTAATATTATGATAGCCAGCAAATACCGTTGGTTTGATTACTGCGTCTAACTGCTGTCTTTTGAAATAAGCTTTGACTGCATCTATACCTTTTTTATGAGCCTCTGGCTTTGCTTCGGCACCTGAGGCTAAAGAGCCGCTGTGTATGCGCATATGATAAAGGATATCGGGTATATGCCTAATTTTAGTAGTCTCTTCAATCACTCTTAATAATAAATCGTAATCTTGAGATCCGTCGTACTGACTATTAAGTCCTCCAATTTTTGCAAAGAGAGTACGACGAATAACAACGGGATGATGTATATAGTTTGTACAAAGTAGTTTTTCCAGGGAGAATTGCGGTTTAAAACCCGGTTGCAACCGCTGATAGTCATCATCAAACCGATCTTCGTCTGAGTATAATAACTCTGTTTTTGGTTCCTTTTGTAGATCCTGGGCAAAAGCGGATAATGCATATGCATCTAAAAGATCATCATGGTCTAAAAAAACCAGAAAGTTTCCTTTTGCTAAATCTGCAGCACGATTTGTTGTTGCTGAAATTCCCGATGCTTCAGATTGAAGGGAGATTTTAACTCTACTATCAAGTTCCTGGTTTTTTTTTAATATCTTTAAGGTGTTTTGCCCAGATGCATCATCCGCTAAAATCAATTCCCAATCTGCAAAAAACTGCCCACGAACTGAGTCGATACATTCTTGTAACCAATGATCAAGAGGATTGTGAACAGGTACAATAATGGAAAATAAAAGACTAGAATGGTTGCGTAATAAATATTTTTCAGGTGCTTGTTGTTCACGTAATTCACACCATTCCCGATAACCTCCACTCTCTTCACCTTCACCTAATTTAGGTGATAAAACAGAAGGTGTATATTGTTCAGTCATTATTTAATCTTGCATAAGGTTGGCCAATTTTTGGATCTATTCCTATATGTTTGAGCAGCTTTTCTGCCTCGGCAGGCGGCTTTCCATCAGGGAAAGGTTGTCGAAAGTGATTGATTGTAAACAATGCCATTATCATACCAAGGGGTAGTGATACTATATGGGCAATAGCACCGAAATAAGGACGGGAGGCGGCTAAATACAAATTATCATTATGGAAAATGGCCGCCTGTTTACCACACATTGCCGTAGGTCTTCTCGCTTCCATATTGGCATCTGTTATGACTAAATCATAATCAATCTTTATTAAAGTGGGTAGTATTTTTAACGGCGATATAAACCCAGCTTTTCTTGCAAGAACTTGAGAATAGTGTGTTTGCTTTTGATGATGTTCAACTCTACTTTCATCACATAAAATATCTATGATTGCTGAACTATTCAGTTTTTTTAGTAACGCTAAGATAGGCTCTTCAAAGTCTTCAATACTAATATCAATTAAAATTCGTTTGATTGATGATTCATCAATAAAAGAGGCCTCTATTTTTGTCCGGTCTTTGGCAAAGACAATCCATGAATCCCAGTTGCCAAACTTCCCTCGCCATGCATCTTTAAAAGCATCCATCAATGTTTGTTTAATTTCATAATCACCAATAACAGAACTATAAAAAATACGTCGATGCAATCGCATCAGTGCAACAAAAAGTGCTTTTAACTCCCCTCCTCCACCCTGTCTATGGTTAGCAATTAAACGTAGTCCATTACGCTGAAAAAAATATAAACGCATCGGTGCAAATGGCTTTGCCCAGGGAAAGTCGTGAAAAGCTTTAGCAGTAGTAACACAAGCCCCTTTTTTATTATATTTACGGCGAAGACGCAGACAAAGATCCACATCATCACTAAAAATAAAATAAGACCAGTCTAGCACCCCAATTTCTCTTAATGCATCTGCCCTTACCATTAAGCAACAAGCACTTGCATAGCCTATATCTAATACGGGGGGTAGCTCTGGATTTACATGAAAGCGATACCAGGCCTCTACTGGGTGAACTCGCTTAAAATCCACATCGCCTCCTGCTTCTTGTAATGTATCAGGCTTTGAGGTGATATAAATTGCAGGAGCAGCAAAAATATAGTCTGGGTTTGCATCTAAAAAATCGCTTAATTGAGAAATACAATCCGCCTCAGGAAAGGCATCATCATCAATAAAAATTAGATATTCACAACCACTTGATAATGCTGCCAGCGCTGCGCAGTTAAAACCTCCACATCCACCTAGATTTGCTTCACTAGCCAGTAGAGAAACCGAAGGAAATTGATCTCTAATCGCTTCAGCTGCACCATCAGCCCCTTTATTTTCAGTCACAAAGGTTGGGATTTTTTGTTTTTTTAAGGAAGCAAGAAGCTTCAAAACTGGTTCACGGTGGTTGTACGTTACGATTGCAGCAGCAACCTTAGGTACATTAAACGCAGATGATGCCATAAGCTAGATTATTTTAATGACTGCAAAAGCATCTATTTTATCTAATTATGGGTTTTGTTTTTTAGAAACTTTATATTTTTATAAGATGAATAAAAAAGCTTAATATAATCATAAACAAAGCCTTAAACTTTTATTTATGTTTTATGAGATTGACTGAAAATTATCTGTTAGACTCAGTAGATAAACAAATTTATCCTCAGTTCAAACAACTTTAACAATGGAAAAAATTGCAATTTTTGTTGATGTACAAAACATTTACTACACAACACGGCAGCATTACCAAAGACAATTCAACTATCGGGCTTTCTGGGCTCAGGCAACATCTAATAGAGAGGTGGTTAGTGCCTTTGCTTATGCTATTGATAAAGGGGACAGCAAACAAGAAAGCTTTCAAAATATACTTAGAAAAATTGGTTTTCAGGTAAAGCTTAAACCTTATATTCAACGTAAAGATGGTTCAGCTAAAGGTGATTGGGATGTTGGAATCACTTTGGATGTTATAGAACATGCAGCAACAGTAGACACAATCATCTTATTGTCTGGTGACGGTGATTTCGATTTATTATTACAAAAAGCAAGACAAGTGTATGGAGTTAAAACCGAAGTTTATGGGGTTACAAATTTAACAGCCCCTAGTTTAGTTAATTCTACTGATCGATTCATACCTATTACAGAAAACTTGCTGATGTAATTCCTCACTAAATTTTTCTCGTAAAGATATACTTCATGCGTAAAGTAGAAACATAATTTCTGTTAATTTTAAATAAGGCTGGACTTTTTCAAATTAGATAATTATTATTCAGACACACAAATCTTATTACATACTCAAAGCTATATCAGGCAAGGCTTCTGATCAATATTAGACCATAAAAAATTTATTTATATTTAATCAGCAAGTTAGCTGAATTATCTGTTAAAACTGAGTTTGTTTAATTTGCTTTCAACAACATAATAAAAACAATTATCATGAAATTAATTATTGGTTTAGGAATAATCATACTGTCTGTAACTCAAGTAATAGCAGATACTAATAGTTTTCGTCTTGCAGAATTTAATGACTTTGGTTCATCGCCTAAAATCATATCGTTTAACAATGCTGGAGTAGGCGCAGTAAACGACGCAACATTCTCTTCATTTGGTGTTGTCTTTTCATTGCAAGAAAATAGCACTATTGTTGATGATAATAAACAAGTTTCAACAGGAAATATTCTTGCAGAAAATCCTAATAGTCGTTCTCTTTATATTCTCCCTGAAGGTTCAAATATTGGAGAAGGAATAATTAAAGCCCGTTTTTCTACTCCGGTGAGTGCTGTTGGTATGACTGGAGTAGATGCTGATCAAGCACTATTTATTAAATTTTTCGATAGTTCAGGTAGATTACTTTATAAAACCAGATCACAAACAAGCAAATTTGTTGGCGCTATTTCTGATAGTACTAATATTTCTTCCATTACCGTAGAATTTGATCCCCTCAATTCTGATTCAGTATCAGGTTTTGGTATAGACAACTTTATTTTTAGTCGTGCTCCGGTTGAATCTATAACAATTAAGCCTCAGTCTAGAGAAATTCTTAATACGGAAACTTTTGATGTCACAATCACCGTTGATCCTGTTGTTGGAAATGCTGTGTTTTCAAGAGCAACATGGAACAATGAAGATATTACAGACATTGCACAAGACTGTCTTATCCCTGGAAAACGCAGTAATGGAGAGCTTACTTTTAGATGTCCAAATATTAATTTGGCTATTGGTAAATATACTCTAACAACCTATTTTACTTTAGACAATGGGGCTACAATTGAAGATTCTGTAATTTGGAAAGTTGTAGAAACAGCGGAATAACTTTAAGAGTTCCTCTATAGATTTAAAGCACTTTTTTCTACTCCCTATTATCACAGTACTGTTAAAGAACCGAACTTTGATAAATTAATTGGCTATGATTCCCCAGAAAGCAAAAAATGATCAGCGAATAGATAAGCCCCTTACTAGAAAGAAATTATTTGTATCTTTCTAGCCTTCCTTTTTTATAATTTAAGTAACGCATTATAAAAAACTTCTAAAAAAATTACTCTAAGGTCTTTAATGTCAAACTTAAAAACTAATATTTCACAAAAGCCTATTCTAAAGTCACTAACTTATACAATACGAAAAATTTTCGCTCTTAGTGGATTAACCATTGCCTCCCACAGTGTTTGTGCAGAAGCACTAATTAATCCTAATGAAATATGGCTTGGTGGCTCTAGTGAGTTACAAAGAATTTGTGTTAAAGATTTTAACCAGGATGATGATCTCGATATATTTGCGGTGTTTCAAAACAATATTACTTTGTTAGAAAATATTGGGTCATCAACCTCTCCAAAATTTACCCAACCAGTTGTTATATTAAGTAATCCAAGTACTTTTAAATTAAATAGACTAGGACTTACTGATTGTGTTAAATATGGTACAGAACCATCAGCTCTAGTAGATATTGATGCAGATGGTGACCTTGATTTGTTTACTGGTTCACAAAATAAAGGTGTCGGAGTATCAACTACTTTAAGTTATGCTATTAACAATGGAACAAACAAGAATCCAATCTATATTGATAGCAACCCCGAAGAGCTTGGTTTACCATCTGAAATAGACAATATCATGTTCAGAGATATTGATGGTGATGGGGATCAAGATTTTTTAGGCAGCCCAAGCGAAAAATCTAATCCTAATTCTCTTACAGGAGATTATTACGAAAATATAGGAACAGCTGAAAACCCACAATTTGTTAATCGACATGGTATTGATCCAGTTGAACCACTTTGTAACAAAAGTGAAAGTAGTACATTAGGCTTTCTTGCTGATTTTAATAATGATGGAAAACTGGATATGTTATGTAAAGCGCCAGATAACTCCATTGATTATATAGAGTCTAACAATTCCAGCTATTCCCAAAGAAAAAACTTGTTTACAAAAAGCTTTTTTGGCTCTATCTTCAGCCCAACAGAAATTGATATAGACAATGATAATGACATAGATATTATTGCACCAATAGAAAACAAGACTACCCTTAAGATCGAAACAAGGTTATTTACCAACATAAGTACAAATTCCATACCTCAATTCGGTAACAGTCAACCTTATACTTCTTTGCCTGAAGGAGTATCAAATCTATTTTTTTCTGATTTAGATGGAGATAACGATTTAGATTATATTTATACACTGGAGCTTTCAAAATCCATTTCTTATGCCATTAATATTGGAACTAATACTAACCCCGAATATGAATTTAACAGGGATTCTTCAGAGTTTGAACGATGTAATAGTAGCCTTTCAAAATATAGAACGGGAATAACTGGCTCTGATTTTAATCCTAATGTCATTGCCTATGAAATTGAAAATATAATTTTAAATGATATTGATGGGGATAATGATCAAGATCTATTCCTTCATTTTTCTGTTTTTTCTAGCAGTAAACCTAGAGGATTAACAGTCTTTTGTGAGAATAAAGGAAATACAAGCAAACCATTTTTTACTTCGGGAATTGAAAACCCATTTGGTCTAGACCCTGCAAAAAACGATCATGAAGACAAAATCAATTTAGATGACATGGACGGTGATGGTGATCAAGATGCATGGATAGGTACAACCTTTTACGACAACATTGGCAATTCTAAAAAACCTTTATTTCAGAATATTAGTGAGATACCAACCCCACTTACCTTTGCAGGTTTGCTGGATATGGATGGCGATGGAAAAACTGATTCATATCTAAAAGGGAAGCAACTTATATATAAAGGAATTGAGCCAGTAAGTGATATCGCAGCTACAAGAAGTGTATTGAACACATTTTTTTTAGTCACTAAAAATGAATCTCAAGTACAACTTCAGTATTGCTTAACTGAAGGGTTTTGTATTGAAACCATTGTCCTTCCAAATGTTTCTCAAGAATTTAGTATTAGTGCTGGTGATTTTAACACTAATAGTGGAGGTGATGTTGTTTTAGCAATGATCGATAATGAAGGCTTTTTAAAAATAAAAGTTTTTGATCGCAAACTGCAACTAATAGGTAGTGCTTCTGGAGGAAAAGCTGATTCAATTTCAATAGCAGCAGGACAACTAGACAACGACCCTGCTGATGAGTATGTCATTAGCTTTGTTCAACCTAATGGGGTTATAGCAGCCATTGCTTATAATTTAGATGGCTCCAGAATTGGTAAAGCTGTTGTTGACAAGGGTAAACAACCTAGCATTGATATAGGAAAGTTTGATGGAAAAAACAATGCTTATGTTCTGGCATATTTAGACTCAGATAACCAAGTTAAATCAGCTACTTTTAGAGGTGATGGCTCACTTATTGGTAAAAGTACTGGCGAACGAGCTAGTTATGTCTCAGTTAAAACGGCTAATATTTTACCTTCATCTGTAGAAGATGAGTATATTATTTCAATAGTTCAAGAGGATGGGACACCGTCTCTTATAGGTTTTACTGCTAACAGCACACGATTAGGGAAAGTAACTGGCAATGATTTTAGCCTACAACCTAAAGTTCTGCCCGGTCAATTCCCTTTAGAAAACTCTATTGGTTTGACTGTCTCCTTAATTCAATCAGATAAGAAACCTGCCCTTGTTTTTTTAGATAATAAAGGTAATCATTTAGCTACCGGTGTTGGAGGAGTCTCTGCTATATTATCAACCCATGTATTGACTGATAATAACGCTGATCAAATCAATGAAGCAGTACTAATTTATGTTGACGAATTGGGGATTCCAAAATGGGAAGTTTTTGGTGCTGATGGTGTAAAAAAATAAACCTTCTCTAAAAAAACCATTCAGCATGGATGATAAAAAATCAAAATCAGCAAGTTACAACCTCAGTTGGCGAAAATACTATTTTCAAACATTCTCTAAATTACGCCTAACTGAGGTGGAACAAGCATTTTCTCAATTCTTATCACCCCACCCATTGGTACAAACCTCTGGCCGGAAATTAAATGAACCTTTACTTGGTGTTATAGCCCAATGGCAAGGTAAACCTGTAGGTTTGGTATTAGTTGAAAAAAGAGATTCACAAAATGGCTTAGTTGTCTGCTGGAATGTTATAAAGTCTCATCATAACCATGGACTAGGTAGAGAATTAATCGAACAAATAGAGTTATTTTCAAAATCTAATGATATTAATAAATTAACCCTTAGTTTTCGCTGGGATACACCCTTCCGTCCACAAATATCTAAAACATTGCAACATCTTGGCTGGCAATCACCGAAACAAGAGTTGATGCTTTATAAATTTTCTCCTGCTATTTTTATGCAGATGCCTTGGTGTCAAACTATGCATCTGCCATCAAAATTAGAAATATTTTCGTGGAAGACTTTAAGCAGTCAAGATAAACATCATATATTAGATCGCCAAAAACAGTCAAACTGGTACCCTGTTGAATACGCGCCTCTTTTTGATGGACCAGAGTTTGAACCAGCAACCAGTATTGGACTTCGTTTACACGGTGAAGTTGTTGGTTGGTTAATTACACACCAAGTTAGTGCAGATGTAATTGAATACAGTAGTTTATTCGTTTCGCTTGAACTTCAAGGCTTGGGACGAGGCATACATTTGATTGTTGAGGCTGTAAAACGTCAACATGCTCATAAAGTGGCTCACGCTATATTTCAAGTACAAGTTAAAAATACTCAGATGATTTCCTTTGTTGGGAGACGAATGTCAGAAACCATTATTTCTCAAACTAGTCGCTGGTATTCAGAAAAATCG
>CAZZIX010000055.1:4500-12579 GCA_964654345.1 uncultured Methylomarinum sp. | reverse complement strand
GCACCAAATACAGCCAGTAATTTAAAATCACCATAACCCATGCCTTCTTTTCCTGTTACTATTTTAAACCCTTGATATACTGTCCATAAGCTTAAATAACCTGCCAATGCTCCGATAATACTTGAACTTGGGTCTGTATAAATAGAAAACAAACTTAAAAATAATCCTAACCAAAGCAAAGGAAAGTTGATTGAGTCAGGTAATAATTGATAATCAATGTCAATAAAACTTAACGCAACTAGAGACCAAGTGAGTATTAGTGCAAAGAGCATTTCAACGCTGTATCCGAAATGCCAAGCAACAACAGCTGAAACAATTCCTGTAAAACTTTCTATCAGTGGATACCGTAAAGAAATATGAATTTTACATTTAGCACATTTCCCTTTTAAAAACAGGTAACTAATGACAGGGATATTTTGATAGGGCTTTATCGCCGTATTGCAACCAGGACATCGTGATAAAGGCAGTGTTAGATTAAAAGGTTCATTATCATCTTCAGGCTGTTCTAGTTCCAAATATTCTAAACATTCTTTTTTCCATCCTCTTTGCATCATCACAGGCAAGCGATAAATCACAACATTCAAAAAACTTCCAATCATCAAACCAATGACAAAAATAATTGAGGTTAGCAATAGTGGAGAAGATTGAAGGATAGAAAAGAGGGCTTCCATAAAAATTTTTTATTTTAAATAAAGTTTTAATATACTTCGTGCGGTTATGAAATACGGAATTTATAGCGAGTTGATTTTTGTCGATAACTAAGGCACTAAAATGGGCGCATAGCAAGCGCAACCATCAGGAACACAGTCTGACCGATAGAAATCCGCATCCGTAACTGCGCTAAGTATAGATTGTATCTTAATTTAATCTATTTAGGTTCAAAAATAGAATTTTATGTAGTTGAAAAACTTATGGATTAGTTTCTCGCGCAACAGGTAGCTGGCATTTATCCCAGGCTAACATACCACCATCAAGATTAAATATATGTGGAAAACCTACTGTTTGAGCAATCCGGGCTGCTTTTGAAGAGCGTCCCCCACTTCGGCAAACAAAAAGGTAGTAAGCATCTTTATTTAATGAAATAAGCTTTTGTTTAAAACTTGTTTCATTAATCGTGCATAATTTTGCATTCAGAATGTGGCCTAATTTATCATTAAACTCATCAGTTCGTCTAACATCAATAATCCGATAAGTTGATAATTTATCAAGTGCTTCTGCTGGGGAAATGTTGATAATAGGTTTATTGGTGACAACACCAATTAAGTCAGAAACCGCTTGGTTAGCTACTTCAACTTCATTATTCAGAGTTTCTGTTTTTACTTTAGTTTCTTCTACTATTCCAGTCACCTGATTAGCTAATTGTTCAATAACACTCACTGCTGTAATAATTGAATTTACTGATGGTGTTTTAAGGTCAGATTCTTCATTTTCATTGCCTTTAAAAAGAGTAATTAATGATTGCAATGCTTGCTGTACTGACAAGGTATTTTCAAGGCTTGCTTGCATATGTTCTCTATTAATTTTAACAATAGCTTGAACATTATCTCGAGCAGATGTTACTACATTATCAATATGCTTAGAGGCTTCTTCACAGGTTTTAACTAATCCTTGCATTTCATCGGCAACAATATTAATTCCACTACCATCTTTTCCTAAAGAACCACCAAGTACAGCAGTATTTAGTGCCAGCATTTTTGTATGACGAGCTACATTATTTAGTGATTGTGTACTTTCTCTAATTTTATCAAATAAATGTACACTTTCTTCAATACGACTGAATTCTACTTCCATCTGGTTCACGGTTTTATTCAAAACCGAAAGAGAACTATCTGCTTTGTTAACTGATTCAGCTAAAGAACCTTTAATATGTTCGCCATCAGAAAAAACTTGATTCACTACTTGATATTGCTTTTGAGTAATATCAACTAACGAGCCATTAATGGCTTTTATTTGCTGAACTGTCTTTGTTGTTTCTTCAGCACTTTTACTTAGTTTTTGAGTTGTTGCCAATAATTGTTTAGTTTTATCAATTTCAGAACTGGACATATTGTTTACCTAAAAATCATCCTACCACCGCACCTAACTTAAAGATAGGTAAGTACATTGCCACAATTAATCCGCCTACTAAAGTCCCTAAGATAACCATAATAAAAGGCTCCATTAAACTACTTAAATTATCGACCATATTGTCAACCTCTTCCTCATAAAAATCAGCAGTTTTATCAAGCATTGTGTCGATTTTTCCTGATTCTTCCCCGATAGCAACCATTTGCACCATCATGTGGGGAAAAATACCCACTTGTTGCATAGAATATTGTAAACGTTGTCCTGTAGATACATCATCACGAATCTTTAAAACAGCTTCATAAAAAATAATATTCCCACAAGCGCCTGCAACTGACTCTAAAGCATCAACTAAAGGAACACCTGCGGCAGACATAATAGATAAAGTTCGTCCAAAACGAGCAACAGAGGATTGATAAATAATGTCACCGACGACAGGGAGTTTAAGCAACGTTTTATCTAAGAAATGGCGGAATTTGGCTGATCGTTTTTTAAAAAAATCAAATATTTTAAAAGCAGAAAATAACCCTAGTAATACCGCCCACCACCAGGACTGAGCCCATTCAGATAAAGCAATAACAAACTTTGTAAAGGCGGGTAAATCCGCACCAAAACTTTTGAATAAATCTTCAAAGACTGGAACCACAAAAATAAGCAAAATAGCCGTTACAATAAATGCTACAACTAATACTGCTATTGGATAAGTTAACGCTTTTTTTACTTTTTTCTTAATTGATTCAGATTTTTCTTTATAAGTTGCTATTTTATCCAGCAAGCCTTCAAGTACACCCGCTTGTTCACCTGCCTCAACTAAGCTACAGAAGAGATCATCAAAATAAATGCTTCTTCTACCTAACGCTTCTGACAAGGTATCACCACCTTCAACGTCAGCCTTAATAGATAATAATAACTCCGCCATACTAGGGTTTTTATTCCCTTTTCCTATAATGTCAAAAGCTTGCACCAGTGGAACACCAGACTCAAGCATCGTTGCCAATTGACGTGCAAAAATACAAATATCACCTGGTGTAATTGCCTGTGTTTTAGCCCCAAATAATGGCTTGGGTTTTTTCTTTATTTTTTTAAGAATATAACCCATCTTTCGAACATCAGCACGGGCAATAAGTTCACTTATTGCACTAATTTCACCCCCTGATTTGTTACCTGCTCTATCCTTACCTTCCCAGATAAAGTCAATTTGCTCTACTTGTTCTGCCATCTTTATTCCTCTGTAATCCTGTTTATTTCTTCAAGGCTTGTTATTCCTTGCCGTACTTTAACCAAGCCAGAGGCTCGTAAGTCATTAATTCCTTCACTTTTAGAGAGATCAGCCAATTCCATCGCATTCCCACCCTCTAAAATTAAGGCACGCATTTTTTCACTGATGGGCATCACTTGATAAATTCCAACTCGCCCTTTATAGCCCTCGTTGCATTGATCACAACCCACTGCTTTATAAATTTTTAATGTTGCTAGCTCTTTTTGCTCAAACCCTGCATCGAGACAGACACTATCAGGCAAATCTGCTTCTTTTTTACAATGCTCACAAAGCCTGCGACCTAAACGTTGAGCCATAATTAGATTCACTGCCGAAACAATATTGAAAGGCTCTATCCCCATTTGCATTAATCGGTTGATTGTTTGGGGAGCATCATTCGTGTGAAGAGTAGATAAAACCAAGTGACCTGTTTGTGCTGCTTTTACCGAGATACTGGCCGTTTCCAGATCACGGATTTCCCCTACCATAATAATGTCGGGATCTTGTCTTAAAAAAGCCTTTAATGCGACAGCAAATGTTAAACCAGCCTTAACATTCATGTTGACCTGGTTAATTCCTTCAACCGTTATTTCTACAGGGTCTTCTGCCGTTGAAATATTTCGTTCAATTTTGTTTAAAATATTAAGCCCAGTATAAAGTGATACTGTTTTACCACTCCCTGTCGGCCCAGTCACAAGAACCATTCCATAAGGCCTATGAATAGCTTTCAAAAATAGTTCTTGTTGATCAGGTTCAAAACCCAGTTTTTCAATACCTATTTGTGCACTTGTGGGATCTAAAATACGTAAAACAACTTTTTCACCAAATAACGTAGGACAAGTGTTGACTCGAAAATCAATTGCCCTATTTTTAGACAATTTCATTTTTATCCGACCATCTTGTGGCACCCTGCGCTCTGCAATATCCATTTTAGACATTACTTTGATACGAGAAATAATTCTGTTGGCTATATTTGCTGGGGGGCTAGCTGCCTCATAAAGTATTCCATCTCCTCTAAAGCGAATACGGAATGTTTTTTCATAAGGTTCAAGATGAATATCTGAAACACCTTTTTTAATAGAGTCTAATAATATTTTATTAACAAAACGTACAATGGGAGCATCATCAATATCTGAATCAGAACTATCATCTTCTGGATTTTCATCACCCCCAGAAATATCAATATTTTCCAAATCATCATCCAATAAATCGGACATTGATGTATCAGCAGCCTCTAATGCCGTTTCAATAATATTAGATAATTTATCTTCTTCAACAAGAATTGTTTCAGTATTCAGACGAGTATGAAATTTTATTTCATCCAGTGCCTGAAAATTGGTAGGATCTGAAACTGCAACAAATAAGCGATTACCCCGTTTCAATAGAGGTAATGAATGATGGCGTCGAATCAGCTTTTCACTGACTAAATCAATAGGTAATGAATTTGTATCTATTGCATCTAGATTAAAAAACGGAACACCATATTCTACTGAGGCTACTGAAGCAATCAGTTTGCTCTCAATAATTTTATTTGAAACTATATGGCTTATAAAAGATATTTTCTTTTTTTTAGCTTCAGCAACATGTTTTTGTGCATCAGCCTCTGACAACAAGTCTTTTTGAATAAGACATCTTATTATTCCGCCAAATTGTAAGTCCGATTGTGCTGTTGCCATAAATATTTGTATTATTTCTTTTGTAGTAATACAAATATAGATGAAAAAAATCACTTGTCTATAAAGGGCAAGTTATACTTCACGCAGACACAAATGCAGAATTTACATCAAGTTGATTTTTGTCTATGGTAATGACCGTATGGATACAGAGAGATTCCGTTTTATATCAAGGTAATATAAGAGAGGGAAAAAGAGCTTAACAAGAAACACTTAAAATTTAAGGTAAGCTCTTTATTTATTTATAATTTTTGATCTGATTAAAGTTTTTTAATCTTACTCAATTGCTCCTCAAGGTTTTGCTTTGAAGAATATAAAGCTGCTAACTTTTCTTTTTCTTTAGTAATAACAT
Source organism: uncultured Methylomarinum sp. (assembly GCA_964654345.1). Classification (GTDB taxonomy): domain Bacteria; phylum Pseudomonadota; class Gammaproteobacteria; order Methylococcales; family Methylomonadaceae; genus QPIN01. Next base: position 7,232 of record CAZZIX010000055.1, on the reverse strand, counting down.
CAGCAGGTGCTTTATCAATAAATTTTGGATTGTTTAACTTACCTTCAATTCTAGGTAAATCTTTGACTTTTTTTTGAATTTCTTTTTCTAATCGAGCTATTTCAGCATCTTTATCAATTAACCCCGCAATAGGAATCAGAATTTTCATTTCACCTACCAAGGACATTGCTGATTCTGGTGCAATTTCATCCCCCCCTAGCAAAGTAATAGTTTCAATACGACCTAGTTTCAATAGATAATCTTCACTTGATTTTAAAAAAGTTAAGTCGTCAGTTGATGTATTTTGCACTAAAACAGGTAAAGGTTTGCCAGGGGCAATATTCATTTCGCCACGAATTCTACGGATGCCTAAAATAAATGCCATCACCCAATTAATGGATTTAATGGCCTCTTCATTAATTAGTTTTACATCTGTTTCTGGGTAAGGTTGTAACATGATAGTGTCTGCACTAATGCCAGCCAAAGGAGCAACACGCTGCCAGATTTCTTCCGTAATAAAAGGCATGATGGGGTGGCTTAAGCGTAAAATAGTTTCTAAAACAGAAACTAGTGTTTTTCGTGTGCCTCTTTGTAATGCTTCATCTTCAGATTGTAATGAAATTTTTGCAAGTTCTAAATACCAGTCACAATATTCATTCCATGTGAATTCATAAATTGCTTGCGAAGCTAGGTCAAAGCGATAATTTTCAATCGCCTCGCTTGTCGTTGTGATAACTTGATTTAATCTCGAAGTAATCCATAAGTCTGCTTGCGAATAATGACAAGGTGAATCGGACAGACCATTATCTTGATCTTCGGTATTCATCAATACATAACGTGCAGCATTCCATAGCTTATTACAGAAATTACGATAACCTTCCGTGCGTGCTAAATCAAAACGAATATCACGCCCTGTTGAGGCTAAAGATGCAAAGGTAAAACGTAATGCATCTGTGCCAAAAGAAGGAATGCCATCTGGAAAATGCTTACGCGTAGCTTTTTCTATCTTCTTTTGTAAATGTGGTTGCATCATACCCGCTAGTCTTTTTTCTACTAATGCTTCTAGCTCAATACCATCAATTAAATCAATCGGGTCAAGAACATTGCCTTTTGATTTGGACATTTTTTGTCCTTCTGCATCACGCACTAAACCATGCATATAAATTTCTTTAAAAGGGACTTCTCCTTGAAATTTCAATCCCATCATTATCATTCTGGCAACCCAAAAGAAAATGATGTCAAAACCGGTGACTAAAACACTGGTTGGGTAATGCTTAGCTAATTCTGCTGTTTTTTCTGGCCAGCCAAGCGTTGAAAATGGCCAAAGAGCAGAGGAAAACCAAGTATCCAATACATCTTCATCCTGTCTAAGCGTTATTTCTGAACTTAGATTATGTTTTTCTCGAATTTCTTGTTCTGAACGACCCACATAAATATTTTCCTGCTCATCATACCAAGCCGGTATACGGTGTCCCCACCATATCTGCCGAGAAATACACCAGTCTTGAATATTCCGCATCCATTCAAAATAAGTATTTTTCCAATTGTCTGGAACAAACTTTATATCGCCATTTTCTACAGCTTCTACAGCTGGTTTTGCTAACGGTGCAACCTTGACATACCATTGGTCAGTTAAAAAAGGTTCTATTACACTATTTGAACGATCACCTCTGGGTACCATTAATTTATGGTCAACAACTTTTTCCAATAGTCCTTGATCATCTAAATCAGCAACCATTTGTTTTCGTGCATCATACCGATCCATGCCGATATATTTTTCTGGAATCAGCTTATGCTCGTCATCTTCGTTTCCACGAATGGTCGCATCAACAGTAAAAATATTGATTAAACCTCCATTTGGCAATGCTTGAATAGCAGATAACTCTCTATGCCTTGTCCAAACATCATAATCATTAAAATCATGCGCTGGAGTCACTTTGACACACCCCGTGCCAAATTCAGGGTCTACATGTTCATCCGCAATAATTGGGATTTTTCGACCGGTGAGTGGCAACTCTACAAACTCACCCAATAAATGTTGGTATCGGTCATCATTTGGATGGATAGCAACTGCGGCATCGCCTAATAATGTTTCTGGACGGGTAGTAGCAACCACTAAATAACCTGTACCATTAGATAATGGGTAACGCATATGCCACATAAAACCATTTTCTTCTTCAGACAATACCTCTAAATCTGAAACAGCAGTGTGTAAAGCTGGATCCCAATTGACTAAGCGTTTACCCCGATAAATCAAACCTTCTTCATGGAGTTTAATAAATACTTCTTGCACGGCGTCAGACATGCCTTCATCCATGGTAAAACGTTCTTTTTCCCAATCCAGAGATGATCCCATGCGACGTAGCTGTTGAGTAATTGTCCCGCCTGATTTCTCCTTCCACTCCCATATTTTTTCGATAAACTTTTCGCGCCCATAATCATGGCGCGTTTTATCTTCAGCATTAATTAAACGTTCCACGACCATTTGTGTGGCAATGCCTGCGTGGTCTGTACCTGGTTGCCATAGTGCGTTACGCCCTTTCATTCGGTGGTATCTTGTTAGCGCATCCATGATGGTATCTTGAAATGCATGTCCCATATGTAAACTGCCAGTGACATTAGGAGGTGGAATCATAATACAAAAGGATTCTCCTTCCGATTTAGCTTCAAAATAGCCTTTTTCTTCCCAGGTTTGATACCAGCGCTGTTCGATTGAATGAGGGGAGTATGTTTTTTCCATGGATGTTTCTGTA
>CAZZIX010000055.1:0-4400 GCA_964654345.1 uncultured Methylomarinum sp. | reverse complement strand
TTTCGATAAGCTTTTTCTATCAGTTTACAAGCAAATAAATACCGTTCAGATAATGTATTAGTCGGTAAAATATAAAAGCTTGCCTCAGGCATCACTCTTATCAATTAAATACTGACTTAATAATGCAACAGGCCGACCTGTAGCCCCTTTATTTGCACCTGTACGCCAAGCTGTGCCAGCAATATCTAAATGCGCCCAACGATAATTTTCGGTAAAACGAGATAAGAAACAGGCTGCCGTAATAGTGCCTGCATCTCGACCACCAATATTAGCTAAATCAGCAAAATTAGATTTTAATTGCTCGTGATATTCTTCCCATAATGGTAAGCGCCATAAGCTATCACAGGCTGTCTCACCTGCACTGATTAAATCATTACATAAATCATCATCGTTACCAAGTATTCCACTTGGCACTCTTCCTAAGGCAACAAGACATGCACCTGTTAAAGTTGCTAAATCAATAACCACTTCGGGATTGAATTTTTTTGCATAGGTTAATGCGTCACAAAGAATCAACCGGCCTTCTGCATCCGTATTTAAAATTTCTATGGTTAAACCTGACATACTGGTGACTACATCACCCGGTTTGTTTGCATCCCCATCTGGCATATTTTCTGATGAAGGAATAATTCCAACAATATTAATCTTTAATTCCATTTTTGCTGCTGCTTGTAAAGTACCTAAAACACTAGCTCCTCCACACATATCGTACTTCATTTCATCCATCCCTGCGCCTGGTTTTAATGAAATACCTCCTGCATCAAAAGTTAAGCCCTTACCCACTATAACAACAGGTTTACTGTCTTTTTCACCCCCTTGATAATTTAATACAATCAATTTAGCGGGTTGACGGCTTCCTCTGGAAACAGAAAGAAAAGAACCCATACCCAGTGCTTCAATTTCTTTTTCTTCCAGTATTTCCACCTCCATGGTTTTAAATTCATCGGCTACAGTTTTTGCCTGCTCTGCAAGAAAAGTGGGTGTACAAATATTTCCAGGAAGATCTGCTACAAACTTTGTTAAACCAATGCCTTGTGAAATGGCTAATCCATGTTTTAATCCTCGTTCTACAATCTCTTTTTCAGAATCTAACGCATTAATTTTTATATTTTCTAGTTTTAGTTTCGGCTCTTTTTCACTCTTAGTTTCATCATATTTGTAGAGACCATCATTAAATACCTCTACTATTTGCCGTGCTTTCCACTGATTATCTTTATTTTTAACATCGCTATCAATTAATGCACAATTTACTGATTGTATTGATAATGCTTTAATCGCAGTGATCGCTGACTTTAATGCTTTACGAAAAAGTTTAGCGGTTAACTTGTCTTTTTCTCCTAAACCAACAACTAAGATACGTTCAATTGAACTATCAGGGATATAATTAAACAGGACAGTTTCTGCATTTTTACCTTTAATATCACCACGCTCTATTTGTTGAGTAATGAACCCTTGACTTATTTTATCAATAGACTCAGCTGAGGGGCTAAGTTGTTTATTTTCATAAACACTGATAATGACACAATCAGTTTGTTGTTTGTCAAAAGCTAAGGTTTCTATAGAATAGTCCATAAGATAATCTGCGAGAGCTAAATTTAAGGGAATTAAGTTTTAATCATTGCAAATTATACCTTAGTTTTTAAAGTGAGTTATTTGAGCATTAAGATGCAAAAAAAAGATAAAGTTAAATCCTACCAATTTATTTCTGTACTAGATAAGATGATCATAAAAGATTTGTTCAAAACAGTCTTGGCTGTATTATCTGTCATTGTTGTTATTATTGTTAGCCGTAAGTTTATTAAAGTTCTGGCCAAAGCAATTGAAGGTGGTATTTCTAATGAAACTGTTTTAAGTATTTTAGGATTAAAAACAGTGGTTGCTATCAGTACCTTTTTACCCGCTTCTATTTTTATGGCGATTTTAATGGTCTTGGGTAGAATGTATAGAGATCAAGAAATGTCAGCAGTAGCTTCTGCTGGTGGCGGTGCCGTTGTTATTTATCGTGCTGTTTTTTTATTAGTCTTTCCTCTTAGCATTGCTGCAGGATGGTTATCTCTAATCGCAACACCTTGGGCTGAGTCACAAATAAAAGAACTAACTCATGCAGATCAACAAGTAGCTGACCTCAGAGGCATTTCAGCAGGGCGGTTTAGTGAATACAGTCATGGCGATTTAGTTTTTTATACAGAGTACATTGATGATGAAAAACGCATGCATAATGTTTTTGTACAGAATAGAACGGGAGATTCAATAGGCGTTATTAATGCTAAATATGGCACCTTAGAGCATTTATCAGGAGGGCTATATCTTGTCTTAAAGGATGGTGAACGAGTTGTAGCAGTACCAGGAGAAATAAATGTCACCATTGAAAAATTTTCTGAATATGCTGTGCGTTTAGAAAAGAAAACCACTTTGTTACCACAAGAACTAGATGGAGCACCCAGCAACAAATTATGGGCCTCTACCCAATTACCTGATATAGCAGAAATGCAAAATCGATTATCTATTCCTCTTGGTGTTATTTTTTTAAGCTTTTTAGCTGTTCCTTTAGCTAAACTTTCTCCCCGTGGAGGTGTTTACGGTAGTTTACTGGTCGCCTTTGCTATTTATTTTGTCTATGGAAATGTAAAGCGAATCAGCCAGAGTTGGGTTGCTAACGAAACAATATCGCCATCATTAGGCTATTATGGAATTTATTTATTATTACTTTTACTAGGTGGATTCTTGTTGATTCGTCTCTATGGCTTGAAATGGGTCATGTTGAGACTAAATTTGCGAGATAATGCATGAATGTATTAACGGCATATATCGTAAAAGAAGTATTAAAGGGCTCTGCTATTGCCTTAATGCTTTTGCTGACTCTGTTTAACTTGTTTACCTTTAGTGATGAATTAAAAGATATGGGAAAAGGTAGCTATGGTTTAAAAGAAATTTTTCAATACATTGCCTTAACCTCTCCCAGAGTTTTCTATGAATTGATTCCCTCTGCCGCCTTGTTAGGCAGTCTATTTGTTGTAGGTACAATGGCCAATAACCGAGAGATTATTGCTATGCGTGCGGCTGGCCTATCAATTTTCTGGATTATTAAATCTGTTATGTTGGCAGGAGTGATTTTAGTTATTGCAGCAATTTTGGTGGGAGAGTTTATTGCACCAGAGGCAGAACGAGCAGCTCAATTAATAAAAACCACATCCCAAAATAACGAAATTGTCATGAGTTCCAGGTATGGTTTGTGGTTAAGAGAAGATAATAAATATATTAATGTTCGAAAAATTGATAAAGAAGGCGTGTTATCTGATATTTATTCTTATGAAGTTAATGACCAGGGAAATTTAATTTCAATGAGTCACATTGATAATGCAATATTTATAGGAAATAAATTGTGGCGTATGGAGAAAGTAAGACAAACAGAAGTGTTAACTGAACCTATTCAAGCAAGCAATTTAGATCAGCTAGACTGGAAAACTACGATTGATCCAGATTTACTTAAAGTTGTCGTTGTAAAACCGGAAAATATGTCTTTATATGACTTATTTATGTATATCAGCTTTCTTAAAGACAACAATCAAAAAACTCAGCATTATGAACTCGCATTTTGGAGCCGGTTAGTTAACCCTTTTATAACTTTTGTTATGCTGATGGTTTCTATCCCTTTTGTTATTGGAATTAAAAGAGGAACAGGTATAGGTGGCCGTATGATGATTGGCATCATCTTAGGGATGACTTTTAATATTTTTGATAAAATAGCAGGGCATGTTGGACTGATCTATGGATATAACCCAGTAATAATGGCACTCTTGCCTAGTGTTCTTATTTTTTGTTCAGCGGTGTATATAGTTAGTAGAGTACGGTAATACCAATTTATAAATACTCCGTTAAAATTATTAACGGAGTATTGTTTATAAGATACCGACTTCTTTATTCTCTTTCCAAAAAGAAATACAAATACTTACAATGTAAAACCATTGATTTTTCATCTTGATCCACAACCTTGCAAGTTTCAGTTTTTTCGGAACCAGGCTTCATTTGTTTTTTAATACCACCATCTTCAATACTATATTTAACAGTAAGACTCATTGATCCTGTTCTATTCCGAGCATCTTTTGCTGTTGTATCTAAAGATCCATCAGATTTAAAGTCCCAATGTATATTAAGAGGCGTTTTAGTTTTATGTCTGGCAGGAGCCTCGTGAGTTACTTTCCATTTACCAAGAATTGTTGAATTATCTTCTAATGGAATTATTGTATCTTTTGCAAATGCAGAAGCGGCAATAAAAGCAGTAGACAGAAGCAAAATTTGTATTATTTTTTTCATTTTTGAGCTCCAATTTTAATATATCTATATAAGGAAACTCTGATTATATCATAATGAGCTTTCAGTTCTATCTTTGTCTTTTTTCT